>JANOTC010000566.1:0-3883 GCA_031416175.1 Gammaproteobacteria bacterium | reverse complement strand
GCATTGACGAGATTATGGGTGTGCGACATAAAGAATTGTTAGTCGAGGGTGTGCAGTTTCATCCAGAATCCATACTTTCCCAGCATGGCCATCAAATGTTAGCGAATTTTATCGGTGTAGATTGGCCGCGTGAGCGCGGATTGAAGAAGGCGTAAAATATGGACATGCAGAGCGCAATTCGGGCAGTAACGGAACATCGCCACCTCGGTGTAGATGAAATGATGGCGGTGATGCGCTTAATCATGACCGGCCAAGCGACGCCCGCGCAAATCGGCGGATTTCTAATTGGTTTGCGCATGAAAGGCGAAACCGTGGATGAAATTGTGGCGGCGGCCATGGTCATGCGTGAGTTAGCGGAAAAGGTGCCGGTGACTGGCCCCAATTTGGTTGATACCTGTGGCACCGGCGGCGACTCCGCGCACACATTTAACATTTCAACCGCGAGCGCCTTAGTCGCAGCGGCAGCGGGCGCGCGCGTGGCTAAACACGGAAATCGTTCGGTATCGAGCCGCTCGGGCAGTGCCGATTTGTTAGAAGCGGCAGGCGTAAAGCTCAATTTATCTGCTGCCCAAGTGGCGCATTGTATCGGCGAAATAGGTGTTGGTTTCATGTTCGCGCCGCGCCATCATGGCGCGATGAAACATGCCATCGGTCCACGTCGAGAAATGGGTGTCCGCACCGTGTTCAATTTACTTGGCCCGCTCACTAATCCGGCGGGTGCGCCGAATCAAGTGATTGGTGTGTTTGATGCGGGTTGGGTATTGCCGCTTGCGCAAGTGCTGCATCGCCTCGGCGCGCAGCACGTCATGGTAGTGCACGCCGATGACGGTTTAGACGAAATAACAATTAGTGGACCTACGCGAGTGGCGGAGTTGAACGGCGATCACATTACCACGTATGCTTTGACGCCCCAGGATTTCGGCATGAAAGTGGCCGATCTTACTAAAATTCGCGTGGCAAACGTGGAAGACAGTTTGGCCATGGTGCGCTCCGTGCTCAATAATCAGCCCGGCCCGGCGCGGGATATCGTGGCGCTTAATGCGGGCGCAGCGATTTACGTTGCTGGCGTCGCCGACACCCTCGCGATTGGCGTGAGCAAGGCCCAGCAGGCTATCGCTAGTGGCGCCGCCAAAGAAAAGTTAGCTCAATTAGTTTCAGTAACCCAAGCGTGTGTGGAAGAGATTGCGTGAACCGAACTCCGGATGTTCTTAAGAAAATATTGGATCGCAAGGTGGTGGAAGTTGCCGAGCGAAGTTCACGAATCCCGCTCGATGTTGTGCGCAAGCTCGCTGCGGCCATGCCGCCCGCACGTGGATTCGTAACGGCTATTCAACGTACGGTCGAAGCAGGCCGCCCGGCGGTCATTGCAGAAATTAAGAAAGCCTCGCCCAGCAAAGGCGTTTTGCGAGCGGACTTTGATCCGCCCGCCATCGCGCGTAGCTACGAAGCGGGCGGTGCCACCTGCCTTTCCGTGTTAACCGACGTCGATTTTTTTCAGGGCGCGGATGTCTATTTGCAGCAAGCCCGCGCCGCCTGTGCGTTACCTGTTTTACGCAAAGATTTTGTGATTGATGCCTACCAGATTTACGAAGCGCGTGCACTCGGTGCCGATTGCATTTTGCTGATTGTGGCGGCGCTGAGCGACGAACAATTGCGTTCGCTGACTGCGGCGGCGAAAGACGCTAATCTAGATGTGTTAGTTGAAGTGCACGATGCCGACGAATTGCGTCGTGCCTTAATGCTCAATTTGAGCCTAATCGGTATTAACAACCGTAATTTGCGGACCTTTGAGGTGACTCTCAAAACGACATTAGATCTCCTCGACGCCATCCCAGAAGATCGCGTCGTGGTCACTGAAAGCGGAATATTAACGCCAGAAGACGCCGTGCTGATGCGCAGCCACGACGTGAACGCCTTCCTGGTCGGGGAGGCTTTCATGAAAGCCCCCGACCCCGGTGAACGGTTACGTAGTGTGTTTGCGGCGGCCTAACGGCGTCCGTGCCGTACGTAGGTCAGCGCGTACCGAATACAACGATGGTCTTGCCTGCCACGGAGAGCAGGCCTTGGTCTTCCAATTCTTTGAGCACGCGTCCGGCCATTTCGCGTGAACAGCCCACAATGCGTCCAATTTCTTGACGGGTGATACGGATTTGCATGCCGTCGGGATGCGTCATCGCATCCGGCTCTTTGCATAGTTCAAGCAGCGTACGGGCGATACGGCCTGTGACATCCATAAACGCCAAGTCGCCGACTTTGCGCGATGTTTTGCGTAATCGTGTCGCCATCTGACCGGCAAGTTCGAACACTAGGCCGGGATCTTCGTTAGAAAGAATGCGAAAGCCTGCGTAATTAATTTCCGCTAATTCGCATTCGGCGCGCGCACGCACTAAGGCGCTTCGTGATGCCGCTGCTTTTTGAAATAAGCCCATTTCGCCGAAAAAATCGCCCTTGTTCAAGTAGGCCAGCACGATCTCGTGACCGTCAGCATCTTCCATCAATACTGTGACGGAACCGCTCACGATGTAATACAACACATCCGGGGTATCACCCGCGTAAATGATGAGGCTTTTTGCAGGGTAACGGCGGCGATGGCAATGGCGTAAGAACCGATCAATCGTTTCATTGCCAGTCGGTTTAATTTGACTGGTCACCGCCGTCCTGGCGTCTGTGTGAGTTGCAATAGAATTCATAGTCGGTACCTCATGCTGGCAGGAGGCCGCACGGAAAAGCCCCTGTGCTACTATAGCGGCCTCAACGGTCAGGAGTTAAAGCGTGAAATCCAAAATCAAGTGGGTGGATGGCGCCATGTTTGTCGGCGAGACGGCAAGCGGGCATGCGGTGGTGATGGACGGCCCGGTCGATGGCGGCGGTCGCAACTTAGGTCCACGCCCCATGGAAATGCTCTTGCTGGGCGTCGGCGCGTGTACAGCCTATGACGTCGTCAGCATTCTGCAAAAGGCCCGTCAGCCTATCGTATCCTGCGAAATTGAAGTCGATAGCGAACGCGCCGAAAGCGCGCCCAAAGTGTTTACCAAGATGCATCTTCATTACGTGGTGACAGGCAAAGCCGGATTGAAAGAGATCCAGGTCCAAAAGGCCATCGAGCTTTCCAAAGAAAAATATTGCTCAGCGTCAATCATGCTGGGCAAAGTGGTGCCGATTACCTACGATTACGTCATTCACCACGTCGAATGATTCGCCCGCAACCTACCGCCGGACTCCGCCATGTGGCGCTTTATGTGAGCGCCTTGGAGGCCTGTGAGCGCTTCTATGTCGACCTGTTGGGGATGGCGGTCGAGTGGCGTCCAGATGCCGACAACGTCTACCTGTGTGGCGGCGTTGATAATTTGGCCTTGCACCGAGCGCCCCCTGGCGTTGATAATGCGCGGCTTCAAAAGTTGGACCACATTGGGTTCATTATTCCCACACCTGAGCAGGTGGATGTTTGGTTTGAGTTCCTCAAGGCGCACGCGGTGCAAATGAGGACGGAACCCCGAACCCATCGCGACGGTGCGAGGAGCTTTTATTGTTTTGACCCGGATGGCACCAATGTGCAGATGATTTATCATCCGCCCATATCCGGTGCCATGAAGGTGTAAATGAGGTGACGACTGTTGACGCTTTCCACATGTATGGACGCGTCACCATAAGTTTGGAGTTGGATCGGGGGAGTGATGATGGCAAAACGATTAGATAAGCTGAAGCTCCATGGTTTCAACAACCTCACTAAGTCGCTCAGCTTTAATATTTACGATATTAACTATTCGATTAATGAGCGCCAACGACGCGATTACATTGAGTACATCGACCAAGAGTACGATGCGGAACGATTAACGCAAATCTTGACCGATGTTGCCAATTTGATTGGCGCCAACATCCTCAA
>JANOTC010000565.1:0-5659 GCA_031416175.1 Gammaproteobacteria bacterium | reverse complement strand
GCGGCACGAGCGTGAATGGGATGGGTCCACTGATAACGGAGTTGCAGGTTCCTTCGAGTGCACAGCTAATATCAGTAATGCTGCGGATGTTGTTGACCACATTAAGGGTGCCGATTGGATTGGCCGGATTAACATTGATGGGTACCTCAACTTTAATCTTGAGCACTTCCGCATTTTTTTTCAATTTTGTCAGTGTAACGGGAATGCCTGTATCGCAATCAACGAAATCTATAAACAGGGAGCCACGCACGTTGAATTGAGCGTTGGCCGTCAGCGTGATGCCACACTCCGACGCGCCTACGATAAGTTTGGTGGTGCTATCGGGTGCACAGCCACATTTTGCGCATTTTGCTGGGTCCATTTTTGCTGGGTCCATTTTGGGACAAAACATCGTTTGCCCGCCGCCGTTTTGGGTGATCGGCACTTTAACCCGAACGATCCCGTACAGAGGGGTTCCAACGGCCACGTGCTTGATAAATGCCGGCCAGGAAATTGTACCGTAGGATTCAAGGGCCGGGGGCGACGGCAGCGCCGAGATCGCTGCCACCATCGCCGGGCTACTCAACGTATCGGCGGCGGTACGTAGCTTATCGAGGTCAAAGGCGTGATTATCACCCGTGAAATAAGTCAGGGGCGTCTTGGCTTTGTTTGAGTAACTTCCCGCTTTGGCGGCCGTCACACCCACCGCACCTTCGATCGAATCGTCTGCGGCGCGATTGACTACTTGAAACCGATTCGAGGCAATATCAAAACTGTTACAGGTTTTATTCTTCAGCACAGTATCCTTCTGGCAGCCCACGCCATCACTCGTCGGCAGGTTAGTCGTAATTCCTGGGATACTGTTGCTGCCCGTATTATCAATAATTAACAACGGAGCCGCGCTACCCGCAAAGGATATCACCATTGCCGTGCTCGCCAATATTGCGTTTAATATCTGTTTTTTGTGTTTCATAGTCATGAAATCCTCCTAGGACAGCCATTAAAAAAGAGGGTGCGCTTTATACAATGTCGCTAAGGGGACGCTTCGTTGACAGCGCTGATATAGCCTAAGGTATTGTTTCGTTTTCCCATGTAGCGTTGCACATAGCTGATCGAATTGCCAACACGGCCGACCGACTGCGCGTAAAACAATACACTGCGGCCATCAGTGGAGAGAACCAGTTCAACCCACACCGCCGCTTTACGGGGTGCGGTAGATTTTTCAAACGTGACGCCACTCGTGGTATTTCGCACCAGGCCGGCCGTTGTTTCCGAGAATAAAATCGGCATACTTGCCTTGCCAAATAAATCTTCTACTTTCAATTTTGCTGAGAGAGTAGGAACCCGTGCGCCGTTCACCGTTCCCTTCGTGTCTTGCGATTGACCGTCGGCGATCCGTTGTAAAATGCTCGGTGTTTTGCTGGTAATACTGGTTAGATCCGAAACGTAAAAAAGGTACGGAGGCGTAAATGTTGTAATCTTAATCGGATCGAAACTGGTGAGATTGTCGGCAATAGTGTCACTATTAAGGTCGCCACCATAGGTAAACTGCCCATAAACAAAATTCATTGCGCTCTCAGTCAATTGCGCTGCTTCCGCCGCGTCACGGTCATAACCGGACATTTGCACGCTCTGTCCACTGCGGCTTAAAAATTGCGTAGCCAACACCATCAAGGCGGCTAGCATGACAACTACCGTAAGAAGGATGTAACCTGATTGCCGAGGCAGTGTGCTCATAGTTTAATTCCGTGGGGTGACGGCGCCCGAGGCCGAAGCAATTCGATAGCGTTTTAACGTCTCCATGCCAGCAATTTTGTTGTCATATGAAGCATCAATCTGGCCAGCACGTGCGTCCAATTGAAGTAGGTAACCCGTTGCAGCCAAAGCGGTAGCGGTGGTAGCCGGCACAAACTTATCAGTCAACGGCCAAAGATCGAAATTAATAATGTGCGGACTGCCTTCAACCGCCGAACCAGAAAGGCGCATCATTGTCGTGCCGGCTAAACCGGCTATCGTTGTCGCCGTACCAATCAATAGCGTATCGCGCTCAGCGCTGCCGATTTGATTCGTCCAGGTTAACCGTACAGCCCGGTTGGCAAATGGCGCGACATCGTTGGGCCAAATGGATAAATCGGCAGGCAACATGAAGTCTACCGTGAGCGCGTCATCGGCTACATAGGGGGTCACTCTCTTTAGAGTGGCATCGACAGGATTGCGCTGCCCACTGGCGCCATAACTCAATACGACAGAGCTGGCTTGGGCATGCCTAAGCAGGTCTGCCACAGTGTTAAAAGCCGTGTCGATTTCCTTGGTGGTACTGTCGCGCGCCGTTTCCTGGCGAATGGCATCGGCCTGGCCTGTGAAGGCAGCGAGGACGCCAATAGCAATCATACTGCCTACCGCGAGCGTGACCATCATTTCGATCAAGGTGAAGCCTGCGGCCCGTTTTGTGTGGTTTACCATCGCACGAATACCCGAGTGACCGGGGAAAGCGTTGTAACGCCTTTATCTTCGTTCTTGTAATTCATGGTAATCACCAACATATAAGGTGGGCGTAGTAGTTGGATTTTCGCAGCGTCTTTAATCGGATCCAAGCCCGTCATCACTACGCCTTTGCCATCGGTCGCCGAAGTCAGTGATATTCCCAAAGATTTCGTCAGCGAGTCGCCCACTGCATTTGGATTAGCGCTCGCAGTGAGTGTTGGCAACGCATCCAAAAACGGTTGGATCCCGATTTTAGCCGCGTTATTGAGCGGCTCCACTTTTTGCGTCAATAGCTGCATTGCAGCCGGATATACACGCGACGTGGTCGTTTCATGTATGTTGCGGACTGTCAGCATGGCCACGCCCAGCATTCCAACCGCGAATATACCCATTCCCACTAGCGCTTCGACTAACGAAAACCCGCGTTGGCGCGGCGGTACGCCAAAGGGAATGGTTTGGTTTGTCCGTGCAGGATAGCTTGTGTTCATTCGTGTCATGCTCATACTCATGTTCATATTTTTACGCCTGTCATTGTGGCGCCTAATTAGTGCGTCTTCGGTGGACTCGTTGAGGTCCTGTCAATTATCGCGGTACCTAATGCCGTCACGACAATTCTTCGTCCCTGCGTGCCGTCATTGCCCACGCTTGGAACTAACCACACATCACTCTGCGCTCCGAAGAGCGTGCCAGCCGGACCAAACACGATATCGCTCGATGGCATGAGCATGGCTCTCTCCGGCAAGGTGACGGTTTGCGTCGCCATCCCGTTGCCGCTTTTGATCGTAAGGGTGTTAACCACAGAACTCACGGTGATATAGACGTTTTGCGACTTAGCCAGCGCTCTTGCTCGGTCTAAGGTGGTTGTCAACGATTCCTGCGTGCTCTCCAGGTCATTTTTAAGCAATGTCGTGCCCATATTGGGCAGCGCGACGCCGGCAAGGATGCCAACGAGGGCGATGACCACCAACGTTTCAATTAGCAATGCGCCACGTTGCAGATGGCGACACGGTGTGTGTTTAGAAACAGCTTCCATTTTTGTCCGCCAGCCAGCAAGTTTTGGAGCCTGTTGTACTAGGAAAAGCCGTAGTACCCCTAACGCCTAATTGGTTCAAAGTAAATTTATAATCGCCGGCGCTCCCCAAGCCTACACTGCTTAGGTTGGACGCCGTCAGCGTAAAACTGGTTGCATCACCCGTACACGTAACCGTAAACCGCGTATTGGTCACTGCACCTGGGCACGTGTAGGCCCGATTGTCCAAATAGGTGCGCTCCATTTTGGCGCTTGCCGTAAGCAGTTGCGGCGGCGCTTCAGTGAGTCGAGACCGAATCATATAGTTCGAATAACTCGGGATAGCGACGGCTGAAATAATGCCTACGATTGCGACGGCAACCATCAATTCGATCAAGGTGAAACCGTACGAGCCGACGGCGAGGGATTTCGGAATTGATTTAAACATGCAGTTAACTCCTTAGCCCAAAATTATCCCATTTTTTTCAAAATGCAACCAGCGAACAGGAAACTTGGCGCGACAGGTCTCGAAACTCCCTATGTTTGTATCGGCGCGTTGGCCTAAATCATTAGGGAGGGGGTGGTAATTGAGTGCGCGATGGTGCTGACTGTTTCTATGTAATTACCGTCGGTACATTGCGACCTGTTAGTTGGCGGATTTCCGCGAGGTCTTCCGCCAACTTGATGAGCGCACCCACGGCCATTTGTGTATCCAATTCGTGTTGGCCATCTTGCGCTTCGAATCGTTCAAAATATACGCGTAAGGTAGCGCCTTGCGTGCCGGTGCCGGAAAGTCGGAAAATGAGTCGAGCGCCATTGTCAAAGCAGATTCGCACACCTTGTTTGTTGCTGATGCTGCCATCAATGGGGTCGGTATAGGCAAAGTCATCGGCGAGAATGATCTTGCCTGCGGCGGATACCTGCCCTAGCAGCGCAGGAAGTTTGCCCCGCAAGTTTGTTATTAACGTGTTAGCCGCTGTTGCATCAACTTCCTCGTAATCGTGGCGAGAGTAATAGTGTCGGCCATAGGTTTTCCAGTGTTCCAAGACGATGTCTTTGACAGACTGTCGACGCACAGCCAATATATTCAACCAGAATAATACGGCCCATAGGCCGTCTTTTTCGCGAATGTGATCAGAGCCAGTGCCAAAACTTTCTTCGCCGCACAGTGAAATTTTTCCGGCGTCTAACAGGTTGCCGAAGAATTTCCAGCCGGTCGGTGTTTCGTAACAGGGAACGCCCATGCGTTGCGCGACAACGTCGACGGCTTGGCTGGTTGGCATGGAACGCGCGGTACCCTTAATGCCCAGACGAAGAGCCGGCGTTAGATGCGCGTTCGCGGCAATTACCGCTAAGCTATCGCTTGGGGTGACGAAAAATTGTCGACCTAAAATCATATTTCGGTCACCGTCGCCATCGGATGCGGCGCCAAAATTCGGACCGTCTGGCGTGTTCATTATGCGGACGAGTTCTTCTGCGTAAACCAAATTGGGATCGGGGTGGCCGCCACCAAAATCTTCTAACGGAATACCATTCATCACCGTGCCGGGAGGCGCGCCTAAGTGCCCTTCGAGAATTGCCTTGGCGTACGGGCCAGTGACGGCATGCATGGCGTCAAAGCACATTTGAAAATGGCCTGAACTAAAAAGTGCGCGTAGTGCTGGAAAATCAAAGGCACTTTGCATTAAATCCGTGTAATCACTGACCGAGTCGATAACTTCAACGGTAATGCCGACAAATTGATGTACGTGCAGACGGTCCAGGTCAATGTCGGGTAAATCCGCAATGTGGTATTGCGTTAGCTCGACGCTGTGTTTGAATATGCCGTCAGTGACCGACTCGGGTGCTGGGCCGCCATTGGCGATATTGTATTTGATGCCGAAGTCGCCATCCGGGCCGCCGGGATTATGGCTCGCGGAAAGAATAATTCCCCCCGCCGCCTTGTGTTTGCGAATGATGCACGAGGCCGCCGGTGTCGACAGGATTCCGCCCTGGCCGACTAACACTTTGGCAACGCCGTGGGCGGCTGCCATTTTGAGTATGGTCTGAATCGCCGTACGGTTGTAATATCTCCCATCGCCACCTACCACCAAACAGGCGCCCTTTATGTCAGAAACGGCGTTAAATATGGATTGAACGAAGTTTTCCAAGTAATGGGGCTGGCGAAAAGTCGCCACTTTTTTACGT
>JANOTC010000564.1:0-7440 GCA_031416175.1 Gammaproteobacteria bacterium | reverse complement strand
TGAAAACGACAGCCGATGGAGTCGTTACGATTCTAGTGCCATTCTGAGCTAGACTTGGCGCTTTGTGAAATATAAGTATTTAATGCTTTAATAAATAATTCCTACAAACGTTTGTCCATGCGCACAACCCACACTACGCGTAGCGCGTTGGATCAGCTACGTTAGCGGCCTGAAAACCCGCTAATCGCAAACGACAAGCATCACACAACCGACAAGCCCGGCCTAGATTGTCAGCTTTGTAACAAGAGACGGTCGCCGCGTAGTCGACGCCTAAGGCGCGTCCAGTCGAAATTATTTCCGCCTTGCTTAGATTGATAAGCGGCGCGTGGATGCGAAATGCCTGACCCTCGACACCCGCTTTGGTCGCGAGATTGGCAACTTTCTCAAATGCGCTCAGGAATTCAGGGCGGCAATCAGGGTAGCCTGAGTAGTCGACGGCATTCACACCCAAGAAAATTTCGTTGGCGCCGAGCACTTCCGCCCACCCAAGTGCGATGGATAGCAGGATAGTGTTGCGCGCAGGCACGTAGGTGACTGGGATGCCTGCACTTGGCTGCTGGGGAACATCAACTCGACTATCCGTTAGGGCTGAACCGCCTAACGCGCCCAAGTCGACTGAGAGGGTGCGGTGTTCAGCGACGCGATACGCTTTTGCGATTGTAACGGCAGCGGCTATTTCGGCATTATGACGCTGGCCATACGCGACTGTGAGGGCATAACACGCATACCCTTGCTGCAGGGCCATGGCGAGAACAGTCGTGGAATCGAGACCACCTGAAAAAAGGACGACGGCTTTGGTCGGAATTTTCATTGAATACTCCTCGCCGCCAGCCTATCGCCCGCGCGCGTCACCCCAGAGGATCTTGTGTAACTGGACCTGATAGCGAACCCGCAGACGATCAGCAATGATCCAATTGGCCAGTTCGCCCGCATCAATTTGACCGTAGCTAGGCGAGAACAGCACTTCACAACGACCCACGAGCGTGTAGTCAGCCACTGTTTTCACGCTCCATTCGTAATCGTTCCGGTCACAGATGACGAATTTCACCTGGTCTTTTGATTCTAGCAGCGCTAAATTCGAATAGAGGTTTCGCTCCAGTTCTTTTGATCCAGGCGTTTTCATGTCCAAGACACGACTGACGCGCGGATCAACTGAACTCACGTCTAGGGCGCCGCTCGTTTCCAATGAGACTTTGTATCCAGCATCGCACAGCGCGCCCAGCAGCGGGAGGCAGTTTTTTTGTGATAATGGCTCGCCACCTGTCACACAGACATATTGCGGGGCATATGCAGCAACTTGATCCAATATTTCTGTTTGGGTGAGCCACTGACCACCTTGGAACGCGTACGCGGTATCGCAATACTGACAACGAAGCGGGCAGCCGGTAAGACGGACAAAGACAGTTGGACAACCGACTGACGAGGACTCACCTTGCAAGGAAAAGAAAACTTCCGTAATTCGAAGTCGGGCGTCAGCAGGCATTACGAGTGTGCTCGAAACAAGTCGCTATTGGAGTTTCGCATCGGCACGGATTTGCTCGATACGTTTTTTCGCCAGGTTAGCGGCACCACTTTCAGGAAATTGAGCGGCCACTTTTTCAAGAGCAAGCCGAGCACTGACCCAGTCTTGAACTTCATAATAACTGAAGCCGATTTTTAGATAGGCGTCTGCCACTTTCGAACTGGTGGGATACAACTGAGCAACCTTGGAGAATTCTGCTATCGCCAAATCATAGCGACGCAGCACGTAATAGGCCTCGCCTAACCAATATTGAGCGTTATCGACTAAGTCACTTTGTGGGTAGTTAAGCAAAAAAGCTTTTAAGGCAGGCAAGGCTTCGTCATAACGACCTTGCTTGAGAAAACCAAACGCATTTTGATAGGCGTCTTGCTCTGTCAGACCAGCAACGACAACAGCCGCTGCATTTTCACTGGGAGTCGAGACCTTGGCAGCTACGGGTGCGGGAACCGTTCGTTCAAGCGTTTCTAGGCGTTGATCCAGATTGACGAACAGGCTCTTTTGCTGAGACTTTGCCTCATCTTGGCGATGGTTCAATACTTCAGCTTCTCCGCGCAACCCCTCGACTTCCTTCTGAAGGGCCTCTAAGCGCTGGTAAATTTCAAATAAGTTTTGGTTAGCCAGCATGCGCTCAAGACGCGCGATGCGTTGCTCCAAAGTCAATCCGCTTACTTCACTTGCCGGGGCCGCCGACAACGAGGAAGCCACACTCAACAGCGCTAGTGCGATTAGAACTGTTGAGTGTTTACGCAAGAGCAATCCTCTTAGCAATTGGCCGCAAAAACACGATTATTTTGCGTACGTAAAAACAGCACGGCGATTAAATTTCCATGCAGATTCGTCGTGACCGGCCGCATCGGGGCGCTCTTCGCCGAACGTAACCGTCTTAACCTGGTCTTTACCTGCGCCTTGCAAAACAAGAAACTGCTGAATTGCATGTGCGCGCCGTTCACCCAAGGCGAGATTGTATTCGCGCGTGCCGCGCTCATCGCAATGACCTTCGATGGTGACTCTTACTGTCGGGTTAGCGGCAAGGTAACTGACGTGCGCTTGCAATAAGCTACGGAATTCCGCCTTAATTTCGCTGCGGTCATAGTCGAAGAAGACTTTCATGTTGTTAGGCAGCATACCCGGCATGGTTGCCCCACCTGCCGCGCCTGTGCCCGACGTGCCACTGCTGGCCATGGACGATCCACTGGAACCGCTGCTTCCGCCCGCGCTGTTCCCAGCGGCGCTACCTGAAGAGCCGCCTGAGGAACCCCCAGACGCGCTGCCCGCCGCTCCGCTCGATGCCGAGCCACTTGCGGTTGCACCACCCGCCGCGCTGGTAGCGGATGCGCCAGAGCCGACGCCGCCCGCACCTGTCGTGACGCCAGCGGCTCGCCCTTGTTGCACGCCGCTATCGGCACCTGCATCCTTGACTTCACCCTTAGACCCACACCCCAACATGACCAGCGCAGGCACTATTGCGACGACCAGTTTAGAAAACTGATTCATTTTTCACTCCTCGGTTATGAAATTAATTCCCTCGGCCATGCCTTCAAGGCACGTAAACCGACTTGACACTAAACCTAATTCAGATACCCAGACCAGGCCGGTTCACGCACTTCACCCACACCCTCGGCGCTAAACCGCTGGTGTACTCGTCCATCCACGGAAACTGCGGCAAGTACGCCCCGCTTATTGCGCCCGCCCTTCTCTAGAAAATTGGAGGCATAGATTATCATGCTGCTATTGGGCGCGAAACTCGGAGATTCCGCTTCCGACTCGTCCCAGCCCGGTTTGCCGAGTAAACGCGCCTCGCCGGTGGCTAACTCCATGACAGCGATTTGGTAACCACCTGCCTCATCAAGGCGGACAAAGGTTATCATGCGTCCGTCCGGGGAAAAAGAGGCACGTAGGTTTTGTTTGCCATCAAAGGTCAATCTTTTCACCTGTCCCGTTTCAAAAGAATGCTGATAAAGCTGGGGAGACCCACCTCGCTCGGAGTTAAAGACGAGACTGCGGCCATCGGGCGCCCAGGTCGGCTCAGTGTCGATAGACCAATGGCGGGTAATTTGTTCGAGGCGGTTACTCACAAGATCAAGCGTAAAAATGTCGGTGCTGCCCCCTTCGTAACCTACCATCGCCATTTTCTTGCCGTCAGGGGACCACGTGGGCGCGCTGAATTTACCCGGCGGGGAAAGTTGCTTTTGCGTTCCCAGGTTGATATCCACGGCATAAATAGCGGGGCCATCATCGCTGGTTTTGACGTAGGCTAGGCGGGCGCTATCAGGCGACCACGCTGGACTTAGTATAGGCTGTTTTGATTTTAGAATGACTTGTTCATTTTGCGTATCGGATTCGGCGATATATAGCCAATACGGGCGTGGATCGGCAGCTCCGACAGTCTTTATGTAGGCGATACGTGTACTGAATGCGCCGCGTTCGCCGGTGAGTTCCTGATAGATCACATCGCTAATTTGGTGCGCAGCCATTCTAAGTTGGGCCGGAAATATTTTCGGAATGGTGTAACCCAAAAGATATTTTTCGCGAACAGCATCGTACAACGCGTAGTGGAGATCGTAGGCACCCGCCGCTTGTTTTGACGGGCCCCATTTGCCTATGACTAAATACGGGACTTCAAGTGCGCGCCAGCTACGCCAATTTATTTCTCGTACATCCGTCGGCTTTTGCAGCATTTCTTTTTCGGGCAAGGTTAGAAAGCGTCCGCTACGATTTAAGTCCGCGTCAACGATTGCTGCCAGATTTTCAGGCGCGCTATTGACGCCTTGCCACGCGAATGGAGAGATGGCAATTGGCAACGCACCTTCGACGCCTTCGGTAATTTCGATGGTCAGCACCGCCTGCGCAGATGCGCTAAACAGCGTCAAACAAATGAGAATCCACAACACTTTATTCATTGGCGCTTATTTTACCTTCGGCTTGAACTCAAACGTAATCTCTTTGAAATCGACAAATGCGGCCGAATCTGGCGGCACCGGCAGCGGGTCAGCCTTTTTTACCGCATTTTCCACTTCTCGATCAAATATAGCGTCGCCGCTACTCTTTATTGTTTTCACATCGCGCACAGATCCATCGGGCATAAGATGCACGCTCACGGTACTCGACATGCCCTCTTTCGCATTTAATGTTCGCAACCATTTGCTGGTAACTTTTTCGTAAATTCTGTTCTTGTACAACGTTATAGTCGCTGCACGATCCGCCAATTTCTTATCGACCTGGCGTTTTTCTTCATCGACCAATTGCTTACGGCGTAATTCGTCTTCTTCATTGCGGCGTTGCGCATCTTGTTCGCGACGCGCATCCGCTTTTTGTTTACGCGCTAGCTCTTCGCTTTTACGCTTTTCCTCTTCGACGCGTTTGCGTTGTTCGGTTTCTAACGCGATGCGCTCGTCTTCTAATCGACGCTTTTGTTCTTCTGCGCGCTGAATCTCTTCTTTGACCCTTCGCGACTGCTCTTCTGCTAATTTTCGATCACTTTCCACGCGTAAGCGCTCTGCTTCCACAACAGCCCTTTGTTGCTCCAGCTTACGCTGTTCTAATTGCGCTTGACGCGCCGCTACTTCCGCTTTTGCCCGTTCTTGCTCAGCCTTGGTCCGTTCTTTTTCAGCCTTATGCTTGCGCTCTAACTCGACCTTATGTTGACTCTCTAACTCGGCCAGTTTTAGTTGTTCTTGTTCACGCTTGCTGCGCGCAAGGTCTGCCTGTGATTCCAGTTCTTGTACGCGGTCGTTTTCGGCGCGCTTCTTTTTCGATTCAGACTCACTCAGGGCAGCGAGTTCAGTGGCGATCGCTCGCTCATCCACAATGGTGGCTTTGACGATGTCGATTTCAGGCGGCGCCACAACGGGTCGGGCTGTCCAGTCAAAGCTAAGCACCAGCATGCCAATGAAAACCACATGGACTAACAGAGCACCGAGAACAGCCAACGGATATTTTCTGATTAGACTAAACATAACTTAACGACTCGGCGCCACATCAGAGGATTCAGACACCAATCCAACACTGGGCGCGCCAGCCCGCTGCAGCAACGCCATGGCTGTGACTACCGCGCCGTAGTCTACTTTTCTATCACCGCGCACCATGACGGGTGTGTCCGGCTTGTGGCGCATCACCGCCGCAACTTTATTGACCAGCGTTTGCGGATCAATGCTTTTTTCGGGGTGCTCGCTAACATTGAGGAAGTATCGACCCGCTCGATCCACCGTAACCACCAACGGCTCTTGGTTATCGCCTTTGAGGGGCGACGAGGCCGCCTTCGGAAGCTCAACTTTGACCCCTTGGGTAAGAAAGGGAGCCGTGATCATAAAAATAACCAGAAGAACTAACATGACGTCGATATAAGGGACGACGTTCATTTCCGCCAACGCACGCCGCCGAGTTCGCCGTTGAGCGCTCGCCATTACTTGGACGCCCTGCGCAATAACACGGTAGAAAACTCTTCGAAGAAGGTTTCGTAACGGCCTAATAAACGGTCCACTTCCGTAACATTTTTATTGTATGCAATGACGGCCGGAATGGCCGCGAACAACCCCATCGCGGTCGCGACGAGTGCCTCAGAAATGCCGGGCGCGACCATGGCCAAGGTTGCTTGCTTGGCGTCACCGAGGGCGCGAAATGAATTCATGATACCCCACACCGTGCCAAATAGGCCGACATAAGGGGCGGTCGAACCTACCGTCGCCAAGATCGGTAAATGCATTTCCAAGACTTCCGTCTCGCGATTAATCGCGCCGCGCATACTGCGTTGGGCGCCTTCGATGATGGCCACTGCGCCTACATCAGCTACTTCTTTATTAAGTCTAACGAAGTCTCGAAAGCCCACTTCAAACACCGATTCCAATCCGCCTTGACCAACCTTTCGTGGGGCTCTTGTGATGCGCGCGTAGACTTCCCCGAGATCGCTGGCCGCGCGGTATTGGCGGTCAAAATCGTCGGCTGCCTGGCGCGCTGCGCGTAGCAACTTCCACTTTGAAAAGATGATGGTCCAGGAGTAAATCGAAGCCAACAGTAAAAGAAACATGACCCCCTGCACCAACGGGGACGCCCCGACGACTAGGTGAACAATAGATAAATCGGTATTCAACGAGTCAACTCCTTCAAGAAGGCTTCCGGTAATCGACGCGGGCGCAACGTGTCCGCATCTAAGCAGGCGATTTTAATTTCACCCTCACACAATACTTGATTGTTAGGGCGAATATCCACTAGAGCGCGCTGATCAACGCGACAAACACGTTGCGCAAACGTGAAAGTGGCTCGCGTGATTTCTGTCGGTTGCGCTGAGACAGCGAGTTCATCGTTAAAACGTGCGGGACGTAAATATTGCAATGTCGCTGAACGCACGGCGAAGATCAGGCCTTCGTTCGCGCGCAAGACGTCTTGCTCGAACCCGCGTGCGCGTAGCCATTCTGTTCGTGCCCGCTCCATGAATTTGAGATAGTTGGCGTAATAAACGACACCACCGACGTCGGTGTCTTCATAATACACCCGAACTGGAATGGCAAACGGCTTGATGAGGCTGTCGTCGATAGTTGTCATGAAGACGCTAAGCGACCCCATCATTTAGCGGCGCATCGTTGGCCATTTGCAATGAACGTGGGGTCGGCAAGCCAAAATGGGCATACGCATGGCTGGTGGCCATACGACCGCGCGGCGTACGCATGATAAAGCCTTGCTGGATGAGAAACGGCTCTAACACATCTTCAATGGTGCCGCGCTCTTCACCGATGGCGGCGGCAATATTATCTAAACCGACAGGGCCGCCACCGAATTTTTCGATCATGGCTAACATAAGTTTGCGATCCATGTAATCAAAGCCTTGTTTGTCTATGTCTAACATGGTGAGCGCTGCATCGGCCACAGCAACCGTTATCTTGCCTTGTGCTTGGACTTGGGCAAAGTCACGCACGCGGCGCAAC
>JANOTC010000563.1:0-8113 GCA_031416175.1 Gammaproteobacteria bacterium | reverse complement strand
TTTAGCCAGGAAGCTTGCTTGTATTTTGTAAAACTTGTCGACGTCACCTATTTGCGACAATCGCCTGAAAGCCAGCCTCTGCGTGGCCGCACCACCGCAGAGCGGTTAATCACTGTAAAGAGTTTCGACACAATGGAGCGCCTAACTCAGTTCAGCGAAAAGCCAAAAGAAGCCCATGTTAAAGAAAATATGCAACGCAACGCAGGCACCAATACCCTTGTGCCTGTCACGAAAATAGCCGAAAAGTAAAGACGGAAAAAGCACGCTGGCCGCCCAAAGTGGCGGATGGTAAAGGAAGTGCAGAGAAACGAATACAATACTTGTTATTATATTGGCCTGGGTCAAACCGGCCCATTTCGTTCGGCGAAAGCGCTCAGGTAACAGGCGGCCTTGCAGCCAACCGCGAAAAACCCACTCTTCAATCACGGGCGTCACGAGTGCAACGTAAAGAAATCCGACCCAGTTAGTCGGACCACTCCAGTTCGGTGGCTGTTTAGCGAGCCAAGCATACGCCACCCAGAACACGGGGCCAGCCGCCATCGCCAGCCAAAACTGTCGATCACGCCAGCCCATGTCGCCCTTCGCATTAATTCAAATCAATCCGCCGCGCGTGCAAATCATGCTCATCGGAATGCATGATCTCAACGTCCATAAAGTCGCCCGACTCTACGTCATGCACACCTTCGACATACACGATTCCATCAATCTCAGGTGCATCGCCTTTGCTACGCGCTTGAACGCCATTGTCGTCAACTTCATCGACGATAACTGTCATGCGTCGACCTACCTTGGCGGCCAATTTATCCGTGCTCACCAAAGCTTGAATTTGCATGAATTCTTCTAACCGTTCTTGCTTAACCTCTTCGGGCACGGCACCTCCCAAATTGTTCGCAACCGCGCCGTCCACGGCGGAATACGCGAAACAACCGACGCGATCCAATTCCGCTTCCTGGATAAAGTCTAACAACATTTCAAAGTCATCTTCCGTTTCACCGGGGAAGCCCACGATAAACGTGCTGCGCAAGGTTATGTCGGGACAAATTTCGCGCCAATGCTTGATGCGGGCGAGTGTATTTTCACTACTAGCAGGACGCTTCATGGCTTTGAGAATTCGCGGACTCGCATGCTGAAACGGCACATCTAGATAAGGCAGAATTTTTCCTTCGGCCATCAACGGAATCACATCATCCACATGCGGGTAAGGATACACATAGTGCATGCGCACCCATACACCTAGCTCACCCAGCGCTTTGGCCAAGTCAACAAAGCGCGTTCGCACCGGTCGACCGCCCCAAAAGCCGGTGCGATATTTCACGTCAACACCATAAGCACTCGTGTCTTGCGAAATAACCAGTAATTCGCGCACACCGGCCTCGACCAAACTCTCTGCTTCTTCCATCACATCGCCGATAGGTCGACTAACCAAATCGCCACGCAAGGAAGGAATGATGCAAAACGTGCAGCGGTGGTTACAGCCTTCGGAAATTTTCAAATAGGCATAATGGTCAGGTGTGAGCTTGATTCCACCGGGTGGTATCAAACTTTCGAATGGATCATGCCGCGCGGGCAGACTCGCATGAACGGCGGCCATGACTTCCGCCGTCGCATGCGGACCCGTTACCGCTAATAATTGCGGAAAACGTTCTCTGACCAAGTTGCCTTTGGCGCCCAGACAACCCGTGACAATGACTTTGCCGTTTTGCTGCAACGCTTCCTCAATCGCTTCCATCGATTCTTCAACGGCGCTATCGATAAATCCGCACGTGTTAATCACCACAATGTCCGCGTCATCATAGCGAGCGCTAATGCCGTAACCTTCGGCGCGCAGCTCGGTGATGATTCGCTCCGAGTCGACCAAGGCTTTCGGGCAGCCAAGGCTAACGAAGCCGACGTTGGGGATGTGTGATTTCTTTAAAGCGGCATTTGCCATGTCAAAATTCCGTGAATCTGTGTGAAGTCCCCACTCAAAGCGGCACAGGGACGAAGAGAAAGGCATTTTACCGAAAAAGCGAAGGCAGTAGTCAGATAGTTGGCGGCACCGGTGCCCCATCCTTCATTTTGCCACTCAAGTGGTAAACAAAGGCCAGCACTTCCGCCACCGCGCGATACAGGCCAACTGGAATTTCGCCTTCCAATTCGACCATGGCCAGCATCTGCACTAGCTCCTTGTTTTCATAGAGCGGGACGTTGTTTTCTTTAGCCAACTCAATGATTTTTTCAGCAATCAATCCCTCGCCTTTTGCCACCACCCGAGGCGCGCCGCGCCCTTCGTACTTGAGTGCGACGGCAGTTTGCCCAGACTCCGACTTCTTGTCATTCATGCTTGTACATCCACCAAGCTTCGACTTCCCAGCCGAACAAATTTTTGTGCAGGTGAACCCACATGGGCGGCCAAATTGTCTGCCTTCAGTCCATTTTTTTCCAAGCGCGCACGTAAATCAGCTAAATGCGACCCGAATAACTGCGCTGTTTCAGCACGCTCGGCCCATAACATAACGGAGACGTTTTCTTTCAATAACGTTACGCGCGCATACATTGGGCCAAGAGGTTCGATATCAAAACCCAAGGTAACGGTGGTCGGCAGATCGGTGTCGTGCTCAGAACGACGCGCATCGCGTTCAATATGCATTTGAATAACATCGGTGCGTTCATTGTGCCTCACCGGCAAATCGAAAGATAACAACAAACGGCCGTGATCTTGTTCGGCCAGTGTCGCAAGCTGGTGTAATTGCGTACGCGCCAACGCACCTTCTACTTGCTTTAACAGCTCTGCGACGGGGTCAGGTAACAAACCCGGCGCATCCAGTGTCGCCGCCACTTTGGCCTGAGCCTGCACACCCCCGCCTGGCAAGGCGCTTTCGTTCACCCCTTTTTCGCGTGATGAGACATAAGCCGCCCCGGTCCGGCCTTCGTCGCGAATATTGGAAGCGCGTGTCGGCGCGATGATCTCCTCAGCATCGGATGGTGTTGGCAACGGCGAAAGCAACGCGCGCGCTAAACGCCCACCCGTTACCTCCGCGCCACTTAACGCGGCCGAAACGGATTTACTGACATCTTTACTACTGTCTGTGGCGCTTTGTCTAATATCAACGACATCCAATGGGTTCCCTGCTTTCTGAGGTCGCCCGCTGTTGTCGGCACTCGCCTTAACCGCCGCGCTCGCCGAAAAAGTCGCGGCCTCCGCTGTTTCCGCCGGTAAATTGCCTGCCTTTTGCTCTGACGTGGGGCGCTCCAATGTCTGCAATGCACTACGCAATTGCAATAATGCCGCTTTTAAGTCGCGGGTGACGTCCGGGGCGGACTGATTGACGACCGCTTCTTTTAATTTTTGCTCTAAAAACACACCGACTTGGCGCACGCTATCTTTAAGCGAATCCGCTCGGCTAACGTCCGTCGAATTGGGTGTCTGCCGTATGATTTGCTGTGCGAGTTCAATCACAGCCGCCGGAAGCGCGTCGCGTAACGCGCCCGATTGCTTCACTAAAAAAGAAAGATTTGAAAGAATTTCAGTTAGCGGCAGTTGACGCGGCAAATCTTGTCGCAACGCTTGCGCAATGACTTGCTCTTTGTTGGCAGCGTCGCTCAATAGCAACTGAATTTGATCTCCTTTCTGCGTGACAATTAAATTCAACAACTGGCCCGCGACCAACGCTAATTCTGTTTTTGCAGAGAGAACGAGATTATTAATGATTAGCGTAATATCCCCATCCGCGTTCACTGCCGCGACGGTGGCCGCGAGTTGCTGTCCCACCGACAAGGACACCTGAGTGGGCGCCGTTTGCGCGGCGGCCGAGGTGGAATTTGTCGACGGCGGAGTGGAAGTCGATGTTGAGACGGCGCTTAATACGATTTCCATCTGTTTTAGAGACCTGCATGCACGTTGGGACTTGCAGCAAAAAAGGCGAATTGCAGCGACGAAGTCCGCTACTTAGTAACCATATCACATGACTGCATCGTCACTGAGCAGGAATCCAACCCACACGGCGCCCTGCCGACTGCACTACTGCATCTTTCGACCCAGAAATCGCCTAAACTTCCTGTAAGAATTAGCCGATATACTTAGCGAGTGTAGTCTAGCGCAAAATTGGAATCGGCCACGTGGAATCCCGACGTTTGTGCAGCGCCGAGATATAGCTTGGATAGATAGGTAATTCAAATAGTTGTATACTTACCTCAAGCATCTCGTCGCTGACGCGTCTTTCTTAGTCGGCTTACTCTTTGCATGTTTTTATTGTTTATTCGGCAGAGGCGATATATATGGCTTTTTTCGCCAAACGTAGCATTTTTATCATTCTC
Organism: Gammaproteobacteria bacterium; assembly: GCA_031416175.1. GTDB lineage: Bacteria > Pseudomonadota > Gammaproteobacteria > S012-40 > S012-40 > JANOTC01. The sequence continues at coordinate 3,817 of JANOTC010000563.1, read as the reverse complement.
GCAGTCGGTGGCGCATTGCTGGCCGAAAATTCGTTCGCCAATGATAAAAAAAATGTAGTCGCTAGCGCCGCAACAGAAAGCGGCCAAGTTCGCCGATTGCCTGTCAGTTTCGGCGGCACAGTGCGACGCATTGAAGAACCTCGCGGCGTCTCGGCTGAAGACATTCGCCGTAGTTTAAAGCCCGGAAAACTTCGTCTGGGGTCAACCGCCGCTTTGGTCATGGACCAACGCGAAGGCGTTATGCTTTTTGATAAACAAGGTGACTGGCAAACGCCCATCGCCTCCGTCACCAAGTTAATGACGGCGATGGTTGTATTGGATGCCAAACTGCCTTTGGATCAAGCAATTCGAGTGACACCCGAGGATCGCGACACGTTGCGCGGATCGCATTCTAGACTGCGCTTCGGTGTGACCCTAACACGCTACGACATGCTGCACATGTCCTTAGCCGCGTCGGAAAACCGCGCAGCGGCGGCACTCGCCCGCGCTTTCCCAGGCGGCACACGGGCCTTTATTGAGGCAATGAACAACAAGGCCGCTGAACTCGGCATGGACAAAACGCACTTTGCAGACTCGACCGGCCTCAATGCCAACAACGTTTCCACGGCGCACGATCTCGCCCGCATGGTGAACGCGTCTTACAGCTACCCGCTCATTCGCGAATTTTCAACCAGCGCGCGTGATACGGTCACCGACACACGCACAGGTAGGCCGATTGCGTTCATGAACACCAATATTCTTATTCGCAAGCAGCGCGACGAATGGAGCATTGGGTTAAGCAAGACCGGATACATCACCGACTCAGGTTATTGCCTGGTGATGCAAGCCGAAATTGCGGATCGCCCTGTCGTTATCGTTCTGCTCAACTCGCAGGGCAAGCAAACGAAAATTGGCGACGCCAATCGAATTCGCCAATGGCTAACAGATACCGAACGCCGATTAGCCGCCCTCGCGAACGCTTAACGCCACAGGCACTGTCGCCTATTTTAGATAATCGGGCCTGACGCCAACGCGCAGGCCCTTTTTTTTGCCCCACCCCTACTCCTTCCACGCATTAATTATCGTCACGATCAGCGCACAAGCCCGGCGAAATTGTATACTTCGCCCCAACGATGCGTCGCTTACCCCATTCATCAACCTTTTAGCGAGACACACATGACGACTGTGAAACTTAAATCCGCCACCTGCACCGCCGAAATCAAATTGAAAGGGGCCGAGTTATGTTCCTTTCGTACGCTCAGCGGCAATGAGTATGTTTGGCAAGCCGACCCGGCTTTCTGGCCACGTCACGCGCCTTTATTGTTTCCGGTCGTCGGTAAATTGAAGGATGACTCGCTGCTGCATGAAGACACGAACTATCCGATGAAACAGCACGGATTTGTTAGAGACATGGACTTTACCTTGATCGAGCAAACATCGTCGCGCGCAAGTTTTCGCCTAGACGACAATGCAACGACCCGCAGCCAATTCCCCTTCGCGTTTTCGCTCGTGGTGAGTTATACGCTGCTAGAATCAAGCTTGGATATCGACTGTTTGGTCCGTAACACGTCGGGCGACACCTTGCCAGTTGCCATCGGCGGCCATCCCGGTTTTGTTTGGCCGTTGCCTGGCAACGCAAACAAGGCGGGGCATACCATCGTGTTTGACACTGACGAAAATGCGCCGATTCGTCGCGTCAACGGCGGCTTGCTGCAAGCCAAAACTTATCCAACACCCGTGCGCGGCAACACGCTCACCCTGGCGGATGATTTGTTTGCGCCGGACGTTATTATCTTCGATCAATTGAAAAGTCGCGGCGTCACTTATCAAGGTCCAGCCGGTGCGCGCTTACGTGTCACGTTTCCAGACTTTCCGCACCTCGGACTTTGGACCAAACCCGGCGCGCCGTTTATCTGTATTGAACCGTGGCAGGGTTATGCCAGCCCCGAGAGTTTTGATGGCGAATTTCAAGACAAACCGGGCGTGGTACAAATCGCGCCCTATTCGGAACGGGCGTGGCGCCACTCTGTCCAAATAGAGCCGCGACAAATTTAATTAAAATATTGACAAAGGCCCCCAATGGATGGGGGCCTCCACCTCCCGACGCGCCTTGAGGCGTGCGAACCAACAGCACGTGGGATCTTTCGTCGTTCGGCCTAAAGCCCTTTAAACGCGTAGTGCAAGCCCGCGCTGTAGAAAATAATATCGGCGTCAATTCCGGTCATTTCCAATTCCACCGTAAACGCCTCCGCAAGGTTGGCGCCGACGCCGATCCCACCGGCAATGCCGAACCCTCGCGCCGTTTTTCCACCGTCGGCAAGATTGCTCGTTCGTTTTACATTTTCGTAAAGCAAGCCTATTTTTCCTTTCGCATACACCAAGTCAGTGACGGGCAAACGGTATACGCCATACCCTGCCAAAGTTGTTACGCGAAACTTTCCATTTTCGATTTGTACGCCCGCGCTGTCTTCACGCGCGTAGGCACCGCCGATCAATCCTAAATTCAACTCCGCCTCAACTGTAATGGGCGATGTTATGCCATATCCGTATAGGACACCCATGGAATAGAGTGGATCAGCGTTATGCAAATCGACCGACATAAAGCCTAACTTGCCAAGCAAGAATTGATCGCCCTTCTCGGCCCAACAATTTCCAGCGCTTGCTGAGAGCAAGATTATCAATCCAATAGAATAATTCTTCAACGTCGACTCCTGAATTTATTCGGCGTGAGCGTATAACGGTACACACACGTCCCCCATCGTTAGCGAATTAAAATTGTACCGCAACCTACCCCACCCCCCCACTATACTTGTTCAGTTGGCGACACTGACAGATCAACTGACTTCGCGTAAAACCTCGGGATGGCGAGCAACAATTTTCAGCAAGGTTTCTGCGGCACCTGACGGCTTCCGACGCCCCTGCTCCCACTGTTGCAGCGTGCGCGGAGAGATATGCAACGCTGCCGCAAATTGGGCCTGCGACAAACCGCAACGCAAGCGGGTAGCCGCAACCTCGTTTGGCACAACCTCGTAGGCAGCACCGTGCCGACCCGCCTTCACATCCCGAATGGCTTCCAGCAATTCATCGCCAATGTTCCGCTTCGCATCGCGCATTAGTAACTGTTTCTCAGTGCGTGGCATAGCCATACTGAGGGTATGCCAAGCATAACCGTAAACCATAGCCACACAACCTCGCAATTCTGATCCAAAACCGGCACACCAATTGCGTTACATATGAAATGATCGGTTTCATTTGTATAGTTGGCCATTGTTTTCAATATCAATATGCGAGCCATTCCCTACGCCCCGTCCAAAGTAAAAACAAATGTTATTGTTTTTCTAATTATTATTCTCGCCACCACTGTCACTTTGTGCGGCTGTAGTCAGTCTGACAATTCTAAAGTTTCCGACCCTGCGCCTGATCCAGTCCTAACACGCATTGAGGTTGACGTCCCAGCACCAACCGTCGCCTCGGGGACGACTAGCAACCTAACAGCGACCGGCGTTTATGCGGATGGCACGACCAAAGACGTGACCAATGACGCCTCATGGAGCAGCGCAGATGGCGCAATAGTCGCCGTAGCAGACAATGGGAGCGTCACTGCCGTCTCGACTGGGTCTGGCCAAGTGACAGCAAGCGTTGGCGACGTATCCGGTGCAACGCAGTTACACGTCAATGACGCAACGCTTTCCTACCTTCAGACAACCTGATCCCCAAGATTCTGCGATGAACCCAGAATAAAAATCATTCGCAAATCCGTGCGCGGAAAAACGGTTTCCGTCGCCGTCAATTCCTCACAGAGCTTTTGCATCGCCACATCCATATGCCGTTGTGCGGT
>JANOTC010000562.1:0-5922 GCA_031416175.1 Gammaproteobacteria bacterium | reverse complement strand
TTGAGATGCGCCGCCTTGTAACCGAGCTTGGGTACGCGATCAACCACATCGGCCACCAAATGGAAACGGTCCAGGTCATTGAGAACCACCATATCAAAAGGTGTAGTCGTCGTGCCTTCCTCTTTGTATCCCCGCACGTGAATATTAGCGTGGTTGGTGCGCCGATAAGTGAGGCGATGAATCAACCATGGGTAACCATGATAGGCAAATATAATGGGCTTGTCCGTGGTAAACAGCGTGTCGAAATCTTTGCTCGAAAGACCGTGCGGATGCTCTTCCGACGGCTGCAAAGTCATTAAATCAACCACATTGATAAATCGTATTTTTAGCTCTGGGGCGTAATGCCGCAAGATTTCCACCGCAGCCACCATTTCCAACGTGGGTGTATCGCCCGCGCAGGCCATGACAACGTCCGGCTCGGCGCTTTGATCATTGCTGGCCCAGTCCCAAATGCCTATGCCCGCCGTACAATGTTTCATTGCCTGATTCATATTCAGCCACTGCGGCGCCGGCTGCTTGCCCGCGACAATAACATTTATAAGGTTTCTACTGCGCAGACAGTGGTCCGTAACACATAACAGGCAGTTTGCATCTGGCGGCAAATAGACGCGAATCACCTCTGCCTTTTTATTGACAACGTGGTCAATGAATCCAGGGTCTTGATGCGAAAACCCATTGTGATCCTGCCGCCAGACGTGTGACGTTAATAAATAATTCAGAGACGCGACAGAACGACGCCATGGTATTTCCTTGCTGGTCACTTTTAACCACTTTGCATGTTGATTAAACATGGAATCAACCAGATGGATAAACGCCTCATAACAGGAAAATAACCCATGCCTACCCGTCAACAAATACCCTTCCAACCAACCCTGACAGGTATGCTCGCTTAATATTTCCATCACTCGACCGTCGGTCGCCAAGTGCTCGTCGGTTGCCAGCTTATCTGCGATCCAGGTGCGCGCCGTTACCTCGAACAACGCATCCAACCGGTTAGACGCAGTCTCATCTGGACCCACAATGCGAAAATTACGCGCCGTCGAATTAAGTTGCATGACGTCTCTTAGCATTTCGCCCATTACGCGCGTTGCTTCCGCATAGACCGCACCCGGCTTCGGAACCTCAACAGCGTAAGCGCGGCAGTCTGGCATAATTAGATCGCGTAACAACAAACCGCCGTTCGCGTGCGGATTCGCACCCATTCGACTCGCTCCGCGGGGTGCCAATTCCGCCAACTCGCGCACCAGCTTTCCGTCGTTGTCGAACAAGTCGTCGGGCTTGTAACTCTTTAACCAGGCTTCCAGCATTTGAAGATGTTGTGGATTATCCCTCACGTTAGCAAGCGGCACTTGGTGCGAGCGGCAGGTATTTTCAACAGGGACTCCGTCCACCGTCTTAGGGCCTGTCCAACCTTTCGGTGTGCGCATAATAATCATTGGCCAGTGAGGCCGCTCAAATTTCCCGGCGCTGCGCGCGAGCTGTTGGATTTCATGAATCTCGCTGATAACAAGATCAAGCGTAGATGCCATTCTTTGATGCACCGTAAAGGGGTCATCACCTTCGACAAAGTGCGGGCGGTAGCCGTAGCCCAGAAATAAACTTTCAAGCTCATCGTGACTAATGCGGGATAGTACCGACGGATTCGCGATTTTGTATCCATTCAGGTGCAATATGGGAAGAACAGCACCGTCGTTAATCGGATTTAAAAATTTATTGGAGTGCCACGAAGCGGCCAGTGGCCCCGTTTCCGCCTCACCGTCCCCGACCACACAGGCAACGATTAAACTGGGATTGTCGAATGCTGCTCCGAACGCATGCGAAACGGCGTAGCCTAGCTCACCGCCTTCATGAATTGACCCCGGTGTTTCGGGCGCGACATGACTGGGAATACCACCTGGAAATGAAAACTGTCTAAATAGATGTCGCATACCGTTAACGTCCTGCGTGACGTTCGGATAAAACTCAGTGTAGGTTCCCTCAAGATAGGTGTTAGCCACAATTCCTGGACCACCATGCCCAGGACCACACACATAGATCATGTTTAAATCATGCTGTTTGATTACACGATTGAGGTGCGCATAGATGAAATTGAGGCCAGGCGTGGTACCCCAATGACCCAAAAGCCGAGGCTTAATATGGGCGGGCAACAGTGGCTCGCGCAGTAATGGGTTATCCAGCAAATAAATCTGGCCGACAGAAAGGAAATTGGCCGCCCGCCAATAGGCGTGAACAGCGCGCAAAGCTTCGGGCGTTAGCGCCGGTGCATTGACGTGATGGTGGCTATGGTTGTGGACAAGGTTGAGGTTGTGACTGGTGCGATCCATGGTGTCGGTGCTCCCTAAAGTAGGCGCGATAAGATCTCCGAGGGTAACAGCATTTACCCACCTCTCCATATTACCATACAGGTCCCAGGGAGTAACAACGATCTACTGGGTGACGGCTGACGCCACCCGTAGTCCGTCATACAATTTCGAAAACCATGGCCGCACGGCCAAGACGCAGCCGCAATTTTTTCGCTCGTCGATCGGCAGCTTGGCATCCATGCGCGCACGTTCCCCAAACAACTTTTCCAACTCCTGGATTTTCTCGCCTATTACTGTCAATGATTGCGGGGACAATACCCCCGACATGACACACATGACGCGACTCTTAGTGGTAAACGGCACATCAAAAAAATCATCGAGAAAATTTTCTAGAAAAAATTGCTGTACTGGCCCGCCTCGTCGCCAACTAAAACTGGGCGATACCAAAAGCTTGATTCGATTTAGCGGTAACAGCTCCAAGAAATCAATCTTCTGCAATTTGACAAGGCAGCGAATCAGTTCCGGCTCGCTAAAATGGTATTGCTTGCGAATATCTTCAAATTTATAGCCATTGATCACCAGGTGCGCCACCAACAGCATGCGCTTGTCGGCAACCAAATCATTTTCCTGTGTTTCCGTCAGTTCCGCCAGGCGGCGACGGTCAATGTCCACCTCTTGCATCAAATCTAGGAATTCAATCCCCAGAAGGTCACACATACGACTCAAGCGCGCCAAGGACAAATCCTGCTCAGAGAACAGGCGTTTGACGCTCGCCTCACTCAGCTCCAGTGCTGCCGCGACGTGGGCGTACGTTATACCTTGCGACTTCAATAGTCTTTTCAGCGTTAGCACGACTAAATCTACTTGCGCCATCCCAATCTCCTAATACGTATTACGCTTCGCTACGTATGGTCGATCAGAGCAGTACCCTTATGCAAGGTGCTTGTAGTTATCTCGCAGAAATATTTAAATCTCACTCAGCGGACGACTCAACGCAGAATTTCGAAAATAATTCACTTTAGATACACAGTTCAGCGCGCCGCTTAGATAAATATCAAGAGAGAGGTTACGAAAAATGAGAAGAATTATTGATAGCATTTATTATAACTTATAAGAACGAATCGCCTAACGTGCAGTTAGTGCCCTTGCCAAGTCGCAAGGGCACATCTTATTTCTCTAGTCTATTGTCGACCCGCCATCACTCCACCGTCTACCGGCAGTATCGCACCCGTTATCCAACTTGCACGTTCGCTGGCAAGGAAAAGTATCGCCTCTGCCAAATCTTGCGGTTGCCCGTTTCTACCGAGCGGCTGAAATGCGTTAAACGAAGGGAGTACCGATTTTACTTGCTCAGGCGTTAGGAACGTTGAATAGACCGGCGTTTCAACGACCGAGGGGGCCACCGCATTTACCCGAATTTTGTCCTTTGCAAATTCGATGGCTAGGTTATGCGTTAGCGCATGAACTCCCGCTTTAGCGGCCGAATAGGCTGCCGAAGGCGTCGCGCCTATCGCCTGAAGTGCCCACATTGAACCGACATTGACAATTGCCCCGCCGCCGCGTTTTTGCATCGCCGGAATGGCCGCCTGCGAGGTGTAAAATGTGCCTTTGACTATACACGTGAGATACGCGTCTAATTCATCTTCCGAACTATCTAAGAAGCCCGTCGGCTTGAAGATACCCGCGTTGTTGATCAATACATCTACACCACCAAAACGTTGCATAGCCAGCGCCACGAGCCGTTGCGATGTCTCCTTCACGCCGATATCGCCTACTACGCAGGCGAGTGAATCTCCTGTTGAGTCCAGTTCACGCCCTGTCGCTTCCAAGACAACTTTTCGGCGCCCGTTAATGACCACCTTGGCGCCTTGCTCAAGAAACAACTGAGCTGTTTTCTTGCCGATTCCTGTGCCACCACCGGTGACCAATACCACTTTGTTTTTGAATTGCATACTCAACTCCTTGTAGTCTATCTATGGATAGATAGTTTATGAAAACAAAAAATGTCCGACACTTAAATTCGCGTTGTCCCTAAACTCGCATGTACCCATTTTACGGCGCCAAGAAGGCGCTTTTCGTCATTGAATAATCGTGCTGTCATCATCGCTCCTTCTAACATTGAAAAGATTGCTTCCGCCTTTACCTTAGATGAGCCTTCAAACGTGAATCGCCCCGACTCTCGCCCATTTTTTAGGAGCAAGGCAAGCCATTCCTCGCACTCACTGAAAAAGAACCGAACCTGGGCTTGCGTTGCCTCCGAAAGCGTAGCCAAATCGCTGGCGAACATGCCGCCCATACACACTTTGCCAGCGCGGACCGTGCTAATGAACACGTCAACAAAGCGTTTGAACCGTACACTTGGGTCGGGAGACTCCGCATCGAATTCCGCCAACATGTTCCGAAATACGCCGCGATACCGATCCAACAACGCCACCGCCAGGTCTTCTTTAGTTGGAAAATAATAGTGTATGCTCGACGTTTTAATGCCGATTTCTTCTGCTAAATCCCTAAAGCTCATCGCGTTATAGCCGCGCGTTTGCACCAACGACTGGGCATAGTCTAAGATTTGTTCTTTCACGGGGATTGTGTTCATGTGGTCTAGACTGCCTACTGGAAGATAGATAGTCAAACCATTTTTTTTACGCGGAGCTATCAGGGCGATAACCCGCGACAGAAAGGCAACTGTTACGACGTTAGCGCGTTAAGTTGCCTTCTGCTCATCGCGTCAAGCCCATATACAGCAGCGGTAGTTTCTCCGGCAGTCGCTGCACATGGTCCACCACCATATAATTTTTCGCGCCGAAAATTCGAGAAACATATTGGTCAGCGCCCGGATCAAGGCTCAAGCAATAGGTATTGATTCCGTTACGCGTCAGTTCTTCAACCGATTTTTTAGCATCGAAGCGTAAATACTGCGGGTCGCGCACGTCGTTATCCGCAGGCTCGCCGTCGGTAACCACCAGCAATAATTTCTTGTGGCTGGGCTGGCGCTTCAGAATGGAACCCGCATGACGTATCGCTGCGCCCATGCGCGTGGACAATTCTCCGCGCATGCCTGCCAGCCGCGCTTTCGCCTTGTCGTCGTAGGGCGCGTCAAAATCTTTAAAACGGAAATACTCGATATCGTGGCGACCATTCGAGTCAAAGCCATGAATCGCAAAAGGGTCGCCGATCTTATCCAGCGCATCGGCCAGCAACACCGTCGCCTCGCGCGCCAATTGCAGCACGGTATTTTCCGAACCCCGTACGGGATCATTAGTCGATTCAGATAAATCGATCAGCAACAGCACCGAGAGGTCGCGCACCTTGCGCACATTACGCATCATGATCCTCTGGTCGGGTTGCTCGCCCATGCGGATTTCAATCATGGCGCGGATCGCCGCATTTAAATCAATATCGTCGCCATCCTCTTGTTTGCGAATGCGCTGCACCCCTTGTGGCTGCATGCCTTCAATCAAGAATTTAAGACGGCTGATAATCGGCTTATGCCTGACCACGATTTCCTCGATGATCGCGGCATCACCCGGCTTGGCCCGTTTTTCCAAAACAGTACACCAATCGGGGCGCTCCAACTGCATCTGGTAGTCCCACTCCGCATAGTGGTAGGGTTGAGGCGGTG
>JANOTC010000561.1:0-7222 GCA_031416175.1 Gammaproteobacteria bacterium | reverse complement strand
CCACCAATTCCGCCAAGGAACGTCGAAATATATGCGTCGCTCGGCGGACAAATGGCGCGTCCACCTCGTTCAACAATAAGGGCGCCTGCACATCCATGGCGTGCACCGGGCAAGACACGTTCAGCACGAAGCTTCCAGGCTGGGTGTGGCGAAAGCATGTCTTTTCCAAAAATTCCTGAGGTTCGGCTCGGTTAAGTCGAGGGTGGTGCACCTGTGGGCGGAGTACTGTACAGGCGGAGGAAAGTAACAGTTGTTGCGCGCCCGCAATCATTGAACCGGCGAACGAAAGCGGAACGGAGTTCGCATCAGCGCGTTGGGCCGTCACACGAAAGGAAATAGAATCATCGCCCACTTCCAATAAACTCTTGAGCACGGCCTCAGGCGTGCGCGCCTCCAGTGCTGCCAGTTTTTCCACAATAAGTGTTACGGATTCAATGTAATCGGGGGCCGTGGTATCCATGGGGAACACCAACTGCCTGCGCTCAAACAGGGAATGGCTCATGACGTAAAGGCGGTCTTTGGCTGCTTCCTTGAGCAGCACCCACCCTTGCGCTTTCGCATAGTCGCGGAGGTCGGTTGGGGCAATAGGCATGCTAAAATTCATAGGGCTGGATAGAGCGGAAAATGTGGATGCGACAGTTGCGTCGCCAGGTCTATGAGTGCTTGCGGGTTGAATACTTGATTCTTGGGTAACTTCACCGTCGCACCTGAGTCGTTAGTGGTTACCGGCGCACAGCGCAAACTTTGCCAATAGGCACAGCGTCGCAAAGCAAGTTGGTCGGGCGAGTGGTCCAGCCATTTTTGTGCATTCTCAGGCAAAAACAGCACGACCAATAAGCGTGCATTAGAAACCGTTTCAGTTCGCAAGTCGTTGTAGCGCGTCACTCCTCGTAGAAAATACGAAAAATTTACGCCGTCATCCACTGGCGGTATGATCGTTGCCTTGAGCTGGACCTTGATGGTCACCTCCGTGAGATAGCCTCCATTCGGAAAAGGCACCCATGCCGTTAGCGTGGCGTCAATTCCATTGTTGTCTTCATGACGATTGCCCACGTTACAGGCCATGCCCGCATAAGACGCCACCGCGTGCAGGTAGGCGTAACTCAACTCCGATTCAATATTGGGCGGCGAGAGTGCTTGCATGCGTCCAGCAGATTCTCAGTTGGATTGGGTATTTATCGTGAGAGTTTATTCTATTTTCAACGTGTTGTCGGTAGAAAATAACGTAAAAACCCGGCAAAGTGTGCTTGGCGGGAGGCATGGCGGGCGTGATGGTCATTTCGAGTCAGTGGGCCGTCAGGCCCGACGCTGCCACTTGGGGGGTGACTTGAGGGCCGACTTGGGGGGCGGAGCGGCTCAAAAAGCGGGTCTCGGGCCATATTTCGGTTTCCACGACTGACCTTCACCACCTCGCACCCTCAAGTTGCGTTGCCAAGTTTCCCAATTCTGGCTACACTTTTACCAAGCGGATTGGGGGTTCCTGATCGGCGTCTGGGCCTCGGTGTGATCATCGGGGCCTTTCGCTTTTTGGTGATAGGCAATTACTCGCACCGCTATGATCCCGACTTTCGTCCACATGGACAATGTAATCACTCATTTCCTGGTGATCTGTCATGGTTCGTCGCCATTTTTTTATGCCTTGTCTCTAACGTCTATTTTGCCGGTGACGGCGGCGGAGATTAGGGCTGTTCGGCGTTCTTGAAGTAGGACTATCTGGCGTTCAGCAACTAACGCCAAATGATCATATTGTGAGTTAATCGATGCGATTGATCCCAAAATATCAACTACTTCACCGACTGGCGGTACTGGAACACAGATGCTTTTAAACTCATCCCAATACAAACGAAGCCTGAAATCAGTGATACCTCGTGAGTACCTTTTTAGTTCCGTTACGGCATTCGATGTTCTAAGAACAAGTTCAAAATAACTTGAACTAATGGCCGTCCTTGGATTGCAGACGACATAAGCAGGGCTAACAAGACCGGACAGCTTTGATGCGCCAAAGCCACCTTGCCATGCACGCATCATGTTGTATGCGAGATCATTATTGTGAACAATTTTATAAAGTGACTTGTCATCACTCCTCGTAATTTTTCTATCCAGCTCCTCTTCATTTAACTCTTTGTCGGAGATGCCATGATGAATTGAGACGCTTAAAACCTGATATTCCAGTTCAATATCACTTGAAGCCCTGGCGCTGCTTTCAGAAAATAAGAACCCGATACGCTTAACATCCCAATGCTCCGGCACCTCCCCCAACCACTCTACGCCTGAGTCGCGCATGGGGGCGTTGGGGTTGATGCCTTTGGTGACGGCGTGGCTGATAACGGCTTTGCGTTTTTCTTTTAACAGTTTGATGAGCTGTTGTTGTTTTTCTATCAGGGTGTCGATCTTGGCGGTTTCGTGGTCGAGGAAGTTGGCGATTGTTATGCGTTCAACATAAATTGGCATGGCGAAGTGATAATTTGCCACCATGCTATCTGAAACTCGCTTTTGCCCACCAGCGCCATACATAGAACCTTCCGCGACATTCTTGAAGGGTGCAGACGTAAGCAAGTAATACAAATATTTCGAATCACCCCCACTGTAACAACGAAGCGGAATGACTTCAGTAGTAGCGAAAGCGACTTTATTACTCAAACCTAAAGCAACAGCACCTTTCCCATTTTCAAAACACGGCGTTATTTTGGCGACACATACATCTCCCTCGCCAATGTATGTGTAACCATTCAAAACGCCTTTCAACGCCCTAACTTTCGATGTATCTAACTCGCCCTGCTCACCGATTGACTCCATTGGCAGAAATGTCACCTCAGTATCTGTGGACCAATTTCTCAACTCTGATTTCGATGGATTTAAGACGGCAAAGAATTTGACTCTTGAAATAGTCCAATGGGCCGGCACCGTCCCCAACCACTCAACCCCAGAATCTCTATATTCCGAATAGGCCTGATACCTCCCCATTACAACGCTCCCACTTTAACGAAGCGTCCTGATGAGGATTTTTTCCTGAGTGCAAGGCGTGCCTGCGCACAGCGAAGGAGTGTATGCTTAATGCATGACTGAGCGGCCGCTCCTTTGCATCCATGCAAACGCGGCATACCATTCGTCCTGAATATACCCACAGCCACAACGCAGCAATCGCGAAAAAAGACCATCACGAATGCACCTCACGCAGCAATTCCATAATCTCCGCACTAACCTGATCCAATTCCGCATCAATCTCCGCTAAATCCCGTGGTGGCTGGTACACATAAAAATGCCGGTTGAACGGTATCTCATATCCCACCACGCCGATTTCCTGATCCTTGTCGTCTTTCTTGCTAGCGTCGATCCAGGCGTCGGCAACGTGCGGTTGCACTTCCTTGATGAAGTAGGCTTCGTTAATTTCATTCACGGTTTTGTTAGGATCAAGCGGCACGTTTTCGTTGTCGCGCAGGTCGCTGTCGGCCTTGTACTCGACGAGTTTTCCAGCGACGGGGAATAGGCCATAGATCGGGTTGAGCTTACCTTTATGAATTTTCTTGATCACTTTTTCCGCCAGCGGATTTTTCCAGCTCACGGCGTCGACGAGTTGTTTTTTCTCGCCAGCATCGAGTTTAATGCCGCGTTTTTCACAGGCGGCGGTGAGCACGTCTTCATAGTCATTCAGGTCATCGTGCTGCGCGGTGCCGATGGCGGTTTGCAGTTGGCGCGCTTTGAGCAGCAGTTGTTTTTGGCTAAGCCACGTGTCGCGGTCTAACAGTTCTTTTATCTGTTTTTCTTTCAGCTCGCTGTAATGGCTTTTTATCTGCTTGCGAATCGCTTCGTTGTGCTCGCTCAAATCACCATACAGCGGGCAATCGGCGGCATCCGTCCAGGTTTCACCGAATTTGCTGTAAACCCACTTCATCACGTCGGTGAGCGGCTTGGTGGCGTAGCGCAGTTCGGCGATGCGTTCATCGCTAAATTGGTACGACTCGCGCAGCGGCCGTTCGATGGTGATGCGGCGATAGCCGAACTCGTGGGTGCGAAAAATCTTGCTGGCGAAAGTCTTGGCGGCTTCGGTTTTTGGATTCGCTGACTGGCGACCGCGACTGCTCTTCTGCTCGGCGGGCTTGTTTAACTCGCGGGCATCAACCACTTCAAAACTACCGAAGCTGCGGGTAACAGTGGCGATGTCGTCTTCACTCATTTCGTTGCGCTTGGAGCCGAGCGATTTGCGCATCTTGCCGCAAAGGTTCACGCCATTAATCAGCTGCACTTTGCCTTTGCGCTCTGCGCTCTTTTTGTTGGAGAGCACCCAAACGTAGGTGGAAATGCCGGTGTTGTAGAACATGTCGGTCGGCAGTGCGACGATGGCTTCGAGCAGGTCGGCCTCTAAAATGTAACGGCGGATTTCCGATTCGCCCGAGCCAGCGCCGCCGGTAAACAACGGCGAGCCGTTAAGGATGATGCCGATGCGCGCACCTCCGTTAGAAGCGTCCCGCAGCTTGCTAATCAAATGCAGCAGGAACAGCAACGAACCGTCCGACACGCGCGGCAGGCCGGGGCCGAAGCGGCCATCAAAGCCTTTCAGCGTGTTTTCGTCTTTTATCTCCTGCTCGATTTTCTTCCAGTCCACGCCAAAGGGCGGATTGGAGAGCATGTAGTCAAACTTGTCGGCATAGAGCTGGTCGTTGGCCAGGGTGTTGCCGAGTTTGATGTTTTTGACCTCTTGCCCTTTGATCAGCATGTCGGCTTTACAAATGGCGTAGGACTCGGGGTTGAGCTCCTGGCCATAGGCTTTCATGACGCCTTGCGGGTTGTGCTCGTACAAATACTCCATGCCGGCAGAGAGAAAACCGCCGGTGCCGGCCGTCGGATCGTAAATAGTGCGGATGATGCCGGACTGGGTCAGCGCGGCGTCGTCTTCCATAAACACCAGCGAGGTGGTGAGGCGCGCGATATCGCGCGGGGTGAAATGCTCCCCAGCAGTTTCATTCGAGCTTTCAGCGAACCGACGAATCAGTTCTTCAAACACCAGGCCCATTTCGTGATTGGAAATCGCGGCGGGGCTGAGGTCGGTGAGCCGGACCTTTTGCACGATTTTGTACAACAGGTTGGCGTCGTTGAGCTGGCCGATGAATTCGGAAAATTTGAAGTGCTCAAAAATCTCACGGGCGTCTTTAGAAAAACCCTGAATGTAGGATTCGAGATTGGCCTTGATGCCGGACTCGCCCAGTTTGGCGAGATCCATTTTGGACGTATTGCAAAACGCCAGGACGCCCGTGGCGCGCAACAACAGTTTTTCCTGCGCGTCTTCCGGCAAATTCAGTTTTTTCACTTCTTCGTACTTGGCCAGCACCGCCTCTTTCGTGCTTTCCAACACGCACTCCAGCCGGCGCAGTAACGTGAACGGCAGAATCACCCGGCCATATTGGCTCTGCTTGAAGTCGCCGCGCAGCAAATCGGCCAGCGACCAAATATAGGCGGCAAGGTTGTTACTTGTTTGACTCATTGATGGCGCTTTTTTTCCGGTGTGACGATGTTTGGTTGCAATGGTCTGAATGATACTTCATGCGGGCCTGACAAAGAGTGAGTAGTCAGCTTTATAATGGGCGAGTCGCTATCCCGAGTTGCGCGGCTTGCCTGTTGTCATTGGTGGGCGACATGACCAGTTTGACGGCTACCGACATTATTCGCGCGCTTTCAAAAGCGCCGTCGCCAACATTGCAACGCTGATTGAAGACCGGGGAGTTGACGAGGACCCGCACTCACGTTTACCCAAACGACAGTCCTCGTGGGAACTGCCTTTGAAGTCAACCTTTCCGGCATGATAAAGTCAACGGCTCGCAAGGTGCTTGTTTCTGTGATTGAGAAGTCTCTTGCGGGATCAGTCAGTTTTTGTGAAACGTTAATTCACATTAGTTGATATTGCTGCCAAATGCGATTACCGGAGAGTGTATGAGCTACAGAATGAAAATGAGCGAGGCGGAGGTTTATGGGAAAGGAAAATTCATTTCAATTCGGAACCAAGCGCAGTAATGACGCTAACACCTTTTATGTCATAGAATAATATGAGTAAAACAATCATCTGCGTTGCATGTGTTTTTATGGCTATGATCGGTGCTATTTCGGAAAGTTTTGCTAACGACGTATTCTGCCCAGAAACAATTATCGAGTCGTCTAGGGTTGATGGTCCCACCGGCGACTGGCTCGTGGATGCCTCTCAAGGCGTGCGCACATTGGATAGTGTTGGGGTTTACCTTGGAGACCCGGCTTTACGTGGCGCGCAAGTGCCAGATTACACGCGCAGAAGCAAGACCGAAGAAACGGTGACTTGGCAGCTTGCACGCGCAATTGGCGACGATTTTTGGGTTGGTTGCGCGTATATAGGGACGAGTGCCATGCTGTTTAAGAAAATCGCAATAAGCGATACTCGCTGCGTAGTTAAATACACGCTATTACCAACGGGCCGCCGTTTGAAGTTGAAGTCATTCGCGTGTAAGTAGGTCTGTTTGCGTCAATATTCAGAACGCCTAATCCCATGACCATCCCCACCCCCATCCGCCGCATCGCCCACCTCGACATGGATGCCTTTTACGCCTCCGTCGAACTGCTGCGCTATCCCGAGTTGCGCGGCTTGCCCGTTGTTATTGGTGGGCGGCATGACCAGCAACCGCGCATTGGCGAGGACGGTCGTCGCCATTTCGCGCGCTTGCGCGATTACGTGGGGCGCGGCGTAGTCACCACATCCACTTATGAAGCGCGGGCACTCGGCGTTTTCTCCGCGATGGGCGTGATGAAAGCAGCTCGATTAGCCCCCGATGCCTACTTGCTACCTGTTGATTTCGACGCCTACCGACATTATTCGCGCGTTTTCAAAAGCGCCGTCGCTAACATTACACCGCTGATTGAAGACCGAGGCATAGACGAGATTTATATCGACCTGAGCGAGTTAAAGGAAGACAGTCACGCGTTAGCAACGCGCATCAAACACGCAGTCCGTGCAGCGACCGGCCTATCGTGTTCCATCGGTATCACGCCGAATAAATTATTATCAAAAATGGCGTCAGAACTGGATAAGCCAGACGGCATGACTATTTTAAGTATGGCAGACATTCCTGATATAATCTGGCCATTATCTGTTAGAAAAATAAACGGTATCGGCCCTAAAGCGACAGAAAAACTCGCCGCATTAAGTATCATCACCATTCGCGATTTGGCGCATGCGGATACGCTTTTTCTACAAGCGCACTTT
>JANOTC010000560.1:0-8518 GCA_031416175.1 Gammaproteobacteria bacterium | reverse complement strand
GGCTGAACGCGGCTGCCGTCTCCACGCGTGAAACTTTCTTGCACATCATATTCGAATCCCTTGCGCAGACCTGAAGCTTCCAACACGCGCTCTAAAATCAATTCGCCCCAATTGCCTTGCGCCTTGCTCGAACCTTTCAGGGCGCGCGTAAGATTGTATGCATCTTCCGAGAGCTTTTGATTGAGGCTCATTAAATGGCGAACCTGCTCCGCCAACGCACTACGGTCCTTCCCTTCCTTGACGTAAACTTCCTCTACCTTGCCTTGAAACTCGTGTAGCTTGGCTTTGAGTGGATCTAACAGCAAACCCAGATTTGCCTGATTTTGATCGGTAAAGCGTTTCGATTTTTCTTCAAGAATATCATTCGCTAGATTCTTGAATTGACTCGAAAAAGACTCTCTCGCTTCTTGCAATAAAGTGATTTTTTCCATTGACTGCGCACGTTCAGCCGTTAGGCGGGTTTGTGCTTGCGCAAGTTCTAACTGGAGATCAGAAATCTGCTTTCGTGCATCAAACTGAGTCCGTTCGGACTCGCGTAGTTGCAGTTCTAATTGTGGAATGCGTTCCTTTTCCATCATGCTAAGACGTTCTTTAAGCGATGCGTGTTGAAGTGCTAACTCTGAGTGAAGGCGCTCACTAACGGCGAGCTTGCTGCGACCTAAAACGAAGGCCAGCAACCCCCCAACAACAAACGCCAATAGCGCAAAGATCAGCGTGATGCTGTCCATGTTGAATCCGAATATAATAAGAAATAATGCCGCAAAACTGCCAACACATGTGCTGCAATTCGTGTAAGACACAGCGAGGCGCTCGGGAAAGCTCCCGAGCGCCTACTATTTAAGTCATCTTAAAATCGACGCGAAAACGCGTTGCGCCATCAACGGACTAGGCCGCCGCAGGCTCGATCTTTTCAAACTGAACATCGATCTTGCACGGGAAACGACGCAAGTCGCCTGCCACCGCCAGTGGTCCGTGGCGCTTGAAGCGTTCACGGCAGGCGGCCAAAAACGCTTCGTTTTCACCATACAAGGTCACGGAGAAGCTCTTACGCCAATCGGTATTGAAGCGCATGCCGTAGGCTTGCCACGCGTGATATTCCGCGTCCCCACGTTGCACAACAACACGCCTAACACCTACAATACCACTGGTGTTATGACTGTGACGCTTACGAGTGCGCAAGCCCAAACGCGCCGCTTGTAACATCATCTCTTGGCCGGTGTCTTTCAAATACTGATCGCGATACGCTTGAGCGGACTGATAGGCTTTGCGATTACCACCATTTTTTCCGTCGGCGAAAAACTTGGAGTGATATTCTGCCGCACCCGCCGACTTGGGCACACGCACCTGCCAACCCCGTGTGGAGCCGTAATCAAAGCGCGTTAAATGTCGGCTACCCAACGTCGCACTTCCGCCTTTGGCTGCTACTTTCTTCTCAGCTTTAGGCTTTGGGATTGCTTTTGTCGCTTTAGCCGCCTTCGTCACTTTCGCTTTTTTTACGGGCTTCGCGGCCGCTTTTGCAACCTTGGCCGCTTTAGCGCCTTTGGTTGCTTTTACTGCCTTAGCTGCCTTGATTGCCTTAGTTGCCTTAGCAGGTTTAGCGGGTTTAGCCGCCTTTGTTGCTTTGACCGCTTTCGTGGCCTTAGCAACCTTAACGACTTTCTCCGCCTTTACTTTCTTCCCAACCTTCGCCTTTTTCTTAACCATTGAGTCAATCGCTCCTAACGAATTAATAACACTTCAATGTGCCGGTTCGACGCTAAATGTTCGCACCAAGGACACGACCCGAGCTGACCTATACCCCGCGCTCGCCCAGATTGAGCAAAGTATAGCTAATGCACAACGCACTCATAACACAACAGTTACAATGTTACACCATTTAATTTGAAATGGGTAAATTGTCTAACTATTTTGCGCATAATTTAGACAAATTAAATTATTTAACGATTGGCCGTAGTCAATTCGGGTGATGGAGCCGTAATCAATCCGCAATTGGCGATGTTGCGTATGCGGAATTTGAAAGGCGTGCGAGACTAACGCGCGAATGGGGCCAACGTGGGTAGCCACGACGATCACCTTACCCGCATGCGCCGCAACAATTTCGTTTACGGCACCCACCACCCGCATTTGTAACTCCGGAATGGTCTCTCCCCCCACCGGCGTAAAATTGACAGGATCGCGTTTCCACGCCTGATAACTGTCAGGATGGCGGGCTTCTATTTCGTTGAAAAACAAACCCTCCCACTCCCCAAATCGACGCTCTCTTAATGTTTCGCGCTGTTCGATAGGTTTGCCTGTCACCTGAGCAACTTCGCCTGCGGTCGCAAACGTTCGACTCGCTGGACTCGCGTAAATAGCGTCGATAGGAATTGAACGAAAGTACAAGGCGGCAAATTTCGCGTGTGACAAACCCGCCCGATTCAAATGCGGATCTTCTCGCTCATCGCAATAAATACGGTCGTTGGGGAAGTCGGTTTGGCCGTGACGAATAAAATAGACGGTGGTACTCAGTTCTTTAGTACGCATGAACGCTCCGCAAGGGCTATTGATCAGAATTGAACAGGGCCAGGCGAACAACGTTGAAACGCGTATTTTATTATCCCGTCGTTATTCGAGATATTTTGCCTGCCACTGGAGATACAAATTGTACACGTGCTGATTGTAGTCTTCTTTGCTAGTAAACTGTCCAGGCTCTATCGCATCGAATATATAATAATTCACATGATTGTTGGGCGCCGTCATGAAATGCCAAACCTTTTCCACCAGCGTGTGGGTAGACCCCCACTCAAAATTTTCTTGCGCCTCATAGTGGAGAAACACGGGAACAATAGGAATGCCTGTGCGCATGGAAATATCAAATGCGCCGTGACGAAACGAAGTAAAAATGCGTCGACCCTTGCATCCACCTTCTGGATACACGGCGATACTCTTGCCTTTCGCCAATTCATCTACCATTTGATCGGCCGCCGCTCGCCGTGACTCACGCGACTCACGCTGCACATAAAGCGTCCCTGCCGCCCAACTAATGCGACCGACGATCCACCAATTCCGCACTTCTTCTTTCGCCAATGAATACACGTTAAACAGCGCCGGTACGCCAATGTCTTCAAAGGCCGATGGGTGGTTAGCGATCAGGATAAATTGCTTAGGCAATGGTTTAGCATTTTTTTGATGGAGTCGAAGTTGAACCCCGATTGCACGCACAAAGGCTTTGCACCATACTCGGAAGAAAGCTGGATAAAACCTATCCAACCATGGCTTTGGCAAAAACGATGTTAAGTACAAAACAGCCGTCAACAACATCCAGTCCAGCCAAAAGAAGGCGAATTTTGCGACACGAATAGGGTAGTAGATCACGATAGCTCTGCCTTATGGAGATGACATACGGTGAAACTCTGCCCGCACGAGGGATAGCACCCAACACCAAGGTTTGTTACCCTTACCCACCAAAATCGGACTGCCTAAGATATTTAAGGCAAAGGGCTTGCCGGATACCTCTGCGCACGCGCGAACGTTACAACCCTTTATCGACCCCATTTTGAGATAAGCAAGGCGACCCTTACATGGATCCTATTATTATTGTCGGAACAGGCTTAGCTGGGTACACACTCGCCCGCGAATTCAGAAAATTAGATAAGACAACACCCCTGACATTAATCAGTCGAGATGACGGCGCCTTTTACTCCAAGCCGATGCTCTCGAATGCCTTCGCCAGCCAAAAAACACCCGACCAACTGGCCACCCAGTCCGCCGCACACATGGCGCTCCAACTTGATGCGACCGTGCGACCCCACGCCACTGTGACCGCCATTGATCCGAGCCAGCGTCGACTTATACTCAACAATGAGACACACACGTACAGCAAATTGGTGTTGGCGATGGGCGCCAATCCATTGCGCGCACCCCTATCAGGGGACGGCGCAACGGACGTCTTGAGCGTAAATGATTTGACTGACTACCGGCAATTTCGCTCCCGCCTTGCGCCAGGAATGCGCATCGCCATCATCGGTGCCGGACTGATCGGTTGTGAATTCGCGAATGATTTACGCGTTGCCGGTTTCGACGTCACCCTGATCAATCGCGGTAACTACCCGTTAGACCACCTTATTCCTGAAGCCGCTGGCCTCGCTTTGCGCGACGCTTTGGCGGCAATTGGAGTTAGATGGGAACTCAACGCGACCGTAGAGAGTGTGGGCAAGAATGGAACGGGTTATGTTATTACGACCGCACAAGGACACACAATCGACGCCGATATCGTACTTTCCGCCGTTGGTCTACGACCTCGCATTGAACTTGCCCAAGCGAGTGGACTTAATACACAAAGAGGCATTGCAGTAGACCGTTTCCTACGCAGCAGTGACAGCCATATTTTCGCCCTCGGCGACTGCGCACAAGTAGACGGATACGTATTATCTTTCGTGCTGCCGCTGATGAATGCAGCACGTGCACTCGCGAAAACACTGGCCGGCGAAGCGACTCAAGTAATCTACCCAGCTATGCCCGTCGTGGTTAAAACACCCGCGCATCCATTGGTGGTGGCGAGTCCGCCACGTGAATTTGCAGGTACGTGGCAATGTGAAAATTTGCCGGGCGGCGTTCGCTGTTTGGCTAAGAGCTCAAACGACCAACTCCTGGGCTTTGTCCTAACAGGAACAATAACCAGTGAGCGGCAGGCGCTGTCGAAGTCGCTTCCGGCGCTTTTCGGATAAGTTGGAGGTCGGGCGAGGCACGGCTGGCGCGCACCACACTACTTCGACCAACACGTCTTTTTTGCAGCCGTACTAATATCAGGTCCGCTCTCGGTGACTACGATGGTCGAACATCCTGTATCCGAGGCCTGCGGGCCTGGTGAAACAGGCGTCGCAGTGACTGTAAATGCCGTTGCAGTCACGCCGCTTAGCACATAGGAGTAGTACGTCGTTGTCAGTGTAGCCGCACCCACTAGTTTCGTCATCGAATCCGCATAGATCGGCGCCGCCTGTCTAACACGATAACGCTCCTGCGCCATCTGAAGTTCTAGCAATTTCGAAATCGCCTCTGAACGCCGCCCTTGTTGCGCATAACTGGTGAACGACGGATACGCAATCCCGGCAATAATGCCGAGAATGGCGACCGTCACCATTAACTCTATAAGAGTAAAGCCATTTTGACGGCGAATTAGTAAACTCATTTATCAATACCCTGATCTGTCCTCTTCGTCCCAATTCAGCGGCCAGAATGGACAGAACTTAAACCCCGCGAGCAATCACGTGCAAATCTGCCTAAAGCCGCGTCAGTTTTGGCCGATAAGGAGCTAGGGTAGAGATTCTGGCTAGGTTCAGGGGAAAGGAAATGACGACTCGTCAAACTAAGCAAAAAAAACAGCAACAAGGCTTCACCCTCGTTGAATTACTCGTCACCCTCTCCATCGTTGGCATTTTACTCGGTGTGGGACTGCCCGCGATGGGCGGCATAACCGAGCAACAACGCCTGAAAGATCTCGTCTATCGTTTCGCTGACGATATGCAAACAGCACGCTCTAAAGCCATTACCAGTAATGTCGCTGTATCAATGGCCGTTAGCCCAAGCACAACACCATGGACATATACTTGCGCAATTTGCAGCCCAGCAATTTCTGCAAGTGGCAGTGACTATTCTGGCATTACACTCGCCGCCAGCAATGCGCCCATTACGTTTAGCACCATTGGCAACGCATCCGGCAATGTAACCGCAAACCCAACCAGCGTCACCTTCACTTCCACAAACTGGACAGTCACGGCAACGGTAACACCGTTGGGCAAAGTACACCTTTGTGCCAACTCGCTAGGACTCGGCTACCCTAAATGCGCCTAGCATTTAGTTTATGTTCGCTCGAAGAAAAATGGAACCACACGAAACCTCGATAAATCGATTAGGTTTTAGCACGATAGAAATACTCGTCACCATCACTGTATTGGCCATCTTGGCTTCCATTGCGGTTCCCATGTTGTCTGATTTGATAAATCGCCAAAGGCTTAAAGGAGCGGCCCAAAGAGTGATGGACGACTATCGCGAAGCGCGCAGTATCGCATTGACTAGCAATCATCACGTGTACTTGTCATTTGTTCCTGGCGATGCAAAATGGTGCTATGGAATGGACGACGAAACCGTGTGTAATTGCCAAGTTTCTAACGATTGCACCGTAAATGGTAAAGAATTCGTGGTGTCGAACGATAACTTTCCAAACGTTGCTATGCTACAAGCCCGATTCGCTGGCGGCGTTGCGTATACCAGCTTCGACCCAGATCGAGGCTTGCCTAAAGACAATGGCATGCGTAATGGAACGGTCTGGTTTCAAGCGCCAAATGGCGAACAACTCGCAACGGTACTGAGTACAACAAGTCGAATCCGATTTTGCTCCCCGACTCTAACGGAATTTACGCAATGCGCAGCGCCCACACCAAATTAAAGCAGGGCACCCGACGACAGGTCGGCTTAAGTCTGATTGAAATAATGATTTCATTGACTCTCGGCATAATCGTATTGGCGGGCGTGACAAGTGTTTTTACTGGCAATTTAGCCACCCAATCAACAATTTCAGCCAGAGCACAAATCGAGCAAGATGTCCGTGCTGCCATGGAATACATGGCCAGGGACATTAGACGGAGTGGCTACTATTCGGGAAACCAGAGCACGACGGTCAATCCATTTCAAGCGGAATTGGCAGTAGGAAATCCCAGCAGTTGCATTCTTTACGCGTATGACACTAAGAAAGACGGACAAATTACCGATGACGACAAACTAGGTTTTCGCCTTTCGTCTAACGCGCTTCAATTGCGGCGAAAGGCCGCCAACTGTGACGCACCTCATTCATGGGAAAATCTGACTGACGTTAACACAATCATTGTAAAGAAACTGAAATTCACCATCAACACCGTGTTCTGCACAGATGTGACGACTGAGCTACATGTGGACTGCAAAGGCAGCGTGCAAAAAACCAATGAGGTCCACGTTCATACCTATGACGTAAAAATCGAACTCACTGCTCAACTTAAGGCGGATCCATCTATGAGTATTTCCTCGGAACAAACCGTACGCATAAAAAATGAAAGTGTCATTAGAAAGTAATTAGGTGATTGACATGAAAGTCCCACGTAGTTTGGTGCTAGAAAAACGACAAGAGCAAGGCGCCGCCACACTCCTTATGGCAACTGTGCTAGTACTGGCCGTTAGCATGATTGCTGTTTACGCAGCAAGGTCAACGGTTACCGATCAACGCGTTGCCGCAAACTCATTGTGGAGCAGCCAAACTTCCAACGCAGCCACGTTTGCAATGGATAATATCAAATCGATCAGCGCTGTCGATCTGCAAAAATTGGCCAACGGACAGACCTCGCTGACATTTACCAATGACAAGAGTAACACCGCGAGTGACGCTCAGCACGACCACGCCGCAATCACTAACCCGACACCTTTGATATACACAGCAAAACTCTCGACCAGTGACAGCTATGAAACGGTTGACATTGAAGTCAATGTAAAAGCTGCTAACGGCGTGGCCGAACAAAAACTATTTGAACGCGTTAGATTTGCGCCATTCATAATTAAGCGCCCCGATGGCACAACGGGAATTCCACTCAATAATATTGTCGCAAAGGGTGACTGCGATGTTGAACGTGAGCACATGGGGTCCAGTGAATCAACCAAAGCGGCTCACCAAATGCCCGCACACGCCCAAAAAACACCGCTTAAAGCATCGATGCTCTGCAAAACTTTCAAGGGCGCCAAAATGTCTGGCTCTCCTTCTGTCAAAGAAGTTCACAGTTCTGTTGGGACCCCGCCCGATAATGACGATTTCGTGAAACAGTCACCCACCGCGTTTGCAGGAAACTATTTTTCAGACTCTGTCGCCCACATAAAAGAAACAGTCGAGCATGTGTTGAATTGCAAGTCTGGCTGCAAAAACAGCCATGTTAGCGGCATGACTGGATTTATTTGGATAGACGGTGATCTCGTATTAGATGGTGGGATATTGGGAAGTTTCGGCTCCAAAACGGCTAGTGCCGTGGACGCCGGCGTAGACTCCAAACCCGTCTTACTTTACGTTGACGGTAATTTAACACTTAAGAACAGTGCCGTCGTCAATGGCCTCATTTATAAACGTGGCGACTGGGACAATGGCGCAAACGTAGGAAAAGTGTACGGCGCTGTCATCGTCAATAGCAACGGGCAAGACAACGGCTCGCTAAAGGGTTCCCAACTCTACATTGATTATTACTACTACATATTAGACAACGTATTGGACATAGGGAGATATGTGAGATTGCCCGGTACGTGGCGAGACTTCTAGAGGACACCGCTCTGGCAGCGATGCAAAACAAACTTAGATAATTATTTGAGCATTTTATGAAAAACCAACATTTACTAGGGCGCAGCAAGGGATTCTCAATAATCGAGATCCTTATCGCCGTATTAATACTCGGCGTAGGTTTGGCTGGAATGACAACACTCTACAAATCCAACATTGACGGTAGCACCTACGCAAAACAAAGTTCAATAGCGG
>JANOTC010000559.1:0-3273 GCA_031416175.1 Gammaproteobacteria bacterium | reverse complement strand
CGCTACCAGCAGCCACTCTTCAAGTGGCGAATATCTGTCAAGAGGCGGCAGCCCATGTTTGAACGTATTTATCCAGGCGAACAAGATGTGGCGCATGGCCGCATACAACACGTACATTTTGTCGGAATTGGCGGCGTCGGTATGAGCGGCATTGCGGAAGTGTTAATTAACCTCGGCTTCAAAGTGAGTGGCTCCGACGCCAAAGATAGCGCGGTCACTCAACGCTTGGCTTCCTTGGGTGCGCGCATTGCCGTCGGCCATCATGGCACTAACGTAAAAGATGCCGACGTGGTGGTTATTTCGAGTGCTGTGAAGACGGATAATCCGGAGGTTGTCGCGGCGCGTCAGCAACGCGTGCCGGTGGTGCCGAGAGCTGAAATGTTAGCCGAACTCATGCGCTTTCGTTACGGCATCGCCGTGGCGGGCACGCATGGGAAAACAACCACGACTAGTCTAGTGGCTAGTATTCTCGGCGAGGGCGGCTTAGATCCCACGTTTGTTGTTGGCGGGCGCGTGAATCACGTCGGCACTAATGCAAAACTCGGCGAAAGCCGGTATCTGGTAGCCGAGGCCGATGAAAGTGACGCTTCCTTTCTCTTCCTACAGCCCATCATGGCCATCGTCACTAACATTGACGCGGACCACATGGAAACCTATGGCGGCGATTTCAACCGTCTCCGTAAGGCATTCCTAGAGTTTATCGGACATTTGCCGTTTTACGGTTTAGCCGTGATGTGCATTGATGACCCCGTCGTGCGGGCAATCTTGCCGGAAATTACCCGGCCTGTCGTGACCTATGGCACCAGCGAGGATGCCGATTTGCGCGCGACTAATATTGTGCAGAAAGGCCATCAATGCTGGTACACCGTGTCGGCGCCAGGTAAACCGAATTGGCTAAATATTACGCTCAACCTGCCCGGCGAACATAATGTGCGCAACTCACTCGCCGCCATCGCAGTCGCGCGTGAACTGGACGTTTCAGAAGAAGGCATCCTGCGCGGCTTGAGTAATTTTGGTGGCATTGGTCGACGCATACAGTTGTACGGCGATATCATGTTGGGCAAAGCGAAAGTCATGTTGGTCGATGATTATGGTCACCATCCTCGCGAGATTGATGCCACTGTATCAGCCATTCGCAAAGGCTGGCCAGGTCGTCGCCTGGTTGTCGTATTTCAACCCCATCGTTATTCCCGTACGCGTGATTTGTTTGAAGACTTCGCCCACGCACTAAGTCAAATCGATCTCGTATTGTTGCTTGAAGTCTATGCAGCGGGAGAAATGCCGATCAGTGGTGCCGATAGCCGCGCGCTGTGTCGCGCCGTGCGCATTCGCGGTAAAAGTGAACCGATTTTTGTCGAAAGTATTGACGATTTGGTCCGCACTATTCCTAACGTACTAATGGACGGTGACATTGTCCTCACCTTAGGGGCGGGTGACGTGGGCGGTGTGCCAGCGCGACTATTGGCTGTGAGTAGCAAGGCGGTTAGTGCGTGAAAACCGTGATGCGTTATTTGGCGCCTGAACACGTCGGTGGAGCCGGATCTGCGGACGCGTTACGCGGTACGCTTAAACTCAACGAGGCTATGAGTAAACACACGTCGTGGCGCGTGGGCGGTCCGGCTGATCGCTATTATGAACCGGCGGACATCGACGATCTCGCCGTGTTCTTACGTGGTCTTCCACACGCTGAACCGATTCTGTTCGTTGGTTTGGGCAGCAACTTATTAGTGAGAGACAGGGGTTGGCGCGGAAGTGTTGTTTGCACCAGCGGCGTGTTAAATGAAATCAAGCGCGATGGTGATACGACGCTATGGGTCGAGTCAGGCGTCGCTTGCGCCAAAATTGCTAAATTCTGCGCCAAAGAAAATCTGATCGGCGGGGAATTCTTTGCTGGTATCCCCGGCACGTTGGGCGGTGCGCTTGCCATGAATGCAGGTGCATTTGGCGGCGAAACCTGGTCATTGGTTACGCGCGTCGAAACGATAGATCGACGTGGAGAGCGCCACCGTCGGAGTTTGCAAGATTATCAAGTGAGTTATCGCCACGTTGTGGGTCCGCAGGGTGAATGGTTTGTGGGCGCGCAACTCACGCTCAGCCCAGGCGATGGCGCGGCCTCCGCACGGCGAGTTAAAGAACTACTCGCTAAGCGCAATGCAACGCAGCCAACGAACTTACCAAGTTGTGGTTCCGTGTTTCGAAATCCGCTTGGCGATTTCGCCGCCCGACTCATAGAAAGTGTCGGGCTGAAAGGAACGTGTATTGGCGGCGCCTGCGTATCAGAGAAACACGCTAATTTTATTGTCAATTCGGACCAGGCGACGGCGCAAAATATAGAAGAGCTCATCGCTCATGTCGCACAGCGTGTTGCGACCGAATGCGGTGTGACTTTAATCCGTGAAGTGCACATAGTCGGAGAAGCAAAATGAGTAATTATCGAATCCATGATCCGAAAGAGTACGGGAAAGTCGCTGTTTTGTTTGGCGGTTGGTCTGCCGAGCGGCCTATTTCCCTCATAAGTGGCGCTGCCGTGCTCGCGGCTTTGCAACGCCGAGGTGTTGATGCGCATGGCGTGGACGTAAGTCACGACGTACTGACAAAATTACAGGCAGGCCGTTTTGATCGCGCCTTTAATATGCTGCATGGGCGTGGCGGCGAAGACGGCGTCATGCAAGGCGCACTCGAAGTGCTTGGGTTGCCTTATACGGGCAGCGGCGTATTAGCGTCCGCTTTAGGCATGGACAAACTTAAAACGAAAGAAATTTGGTCCGCCAAAGGCTTGCCTACTCCCGAGTATGTGGTTTTGGACACCCTTGCCGATCTAAAGGTGGCCGCGCACAAGGTAGGTTTCCCCATGATGGTGAAGCCGGTGCACGAAGGTTCCAGCATAGGGATGAGCAAGGTACTCAGCGAAGACGATTTACCGGCTGCCTGGGAAAAAGCACGCAAACAAGATGACTGTGTCATTGCCGAGCAATTCATCGCGGGTGCGGAGTATACAGCCGCTATTTTAGGACGTGAGCCGTTGCCGATGATTCGTTTGGAAACGCCTAACGTGTTTTATGATTTCGAAGCGAAGTATCACGCCAATACCACGCGTTACCTCTGTCCGTGCGGATTGCCCGCCGACAAAGAACGTGAAATTCAGAATTTGGCCTTGCGTGCTTTTGACGCAGTCGACGCGCGTGGCTGGGGCCGCATCGATATTATGGTAGACGCCTATGGTATCCCTTGGTTGTTAGAAATTAACACCTTGCCGGGCATGACGGACCACAG
>JANOTC010000558.1:0-3226 GCA_031416175.1 Gammaproteobacteria bacterium | reverse complement strand
GCCCTGACCCTCATCGACGTAATGCATCGCGCCTTCCGGCGTTTTGTGCCAACGACTTGTGAACGGGTATTCAATCGGGTCTATCTCAAACTGCCTAGAAAACTTGCCATCCATGTGCCGCTCCCATGTGACCATTGTAAGTCGCCGCGCATTTAAATAGTAACCTTACTTGTCTTTTTAGTCAACAATGTTGTCTAATTTACCGATGGGACGAATTTGTATTGACGAATCGACAGGGGAAGGCCGAAAATTTCGGCAACCAGACACTCGTGAACGGAAAATTGAGCGTTACTAATAGTTGCAAAAGTTCTCGCAGTTTGAGGATGACAACCGTCGGCGGCCAGGGATGGCCGCCGTCGAGCGCACAAGGACGTATTCATAGCGAGTTGTCATCCACAAACTGCGAGAACTTTAGGGAAAACTGATACCTTATGTTAATCGGCGAGCTTTCAAAGCGGTCCGGCTTTTCACGTGACACGATCCGTTACTATCAAACGCTTGGATTGATCTCGACCGAAATGGCGAGTCGCGGCAATAATGGCTATGCAATCTATACCACTTCGACTCTTGAGCGGCTGCAGAATATACGTCGACTCAAAGAATGTGGTTTTACACTGGTTGAAACGCAAGAAATTCTGACGACTGCAAAAGGCTGCAACGCTTGCTGTAATTTGCCGAATCAACTGGCGGTGAAAATATCGAAACTCGACGAGCAAATGAAATTGCTATTGGAATACAAGCAGTCACTGCTCCAAATACAAAACGCCTGTAGCGGCGCCTGCGAGATACGGCTAGGCATTCCCGACTGTATTCCCACTTCAAATGATCACGCTGGAATCGCGTGATCACTTGCAATATTCATTAACAGTTAGGTCTAGCTGGGTCGGCGTATTACGGAAGTTATCGACATTTATTCGTTTTTGCCTCGCGTCGATTCCGGCCTACATCCACAATTGACGCTGCAAGACGCTCCTTTCCTGCGAACAAACAATATGTACAAAAACAATATTGCGCCGATTGCTCCTATTGCAATACCTGCACGTTCTAAGTGAACCGCAAACGCAACGAGCGCAGTCGAACCCATTGCAATGGCAATAAGCGGCAAAGTGCAACATACAAGACATGCGAATCCGACCAGCCAGGCTAGCCGCTTTTTAAAAGACTTTCTTGGAAGAGATTGATCACTCATGCTTACGTTGCTCCAGTTTTCGAAAAAACTGAAGCTTAAAGCCTGGAGTACGCTCCATGGTCAAGCATCACGCTCTGCCCGTACAATAGTCCCGGCCGCTAACCCAAATTCTTAACTATATACGGGCCAAGCGCGTTGGCGACTGACAACGGCAGTTTGCGCCACATTTTGATGAACAACTTGTATTTCGGGTTGGTGGGATTATTTTCAGGAATGCTCGTCGCATTCACAAGAAAATATTCGTAGTGCAACGGCGTAGGCTCGAAACCCCAATTCGTTTTGAAAGCAAACGGACCCGTGTCGCGCTTACTGCGACCGTAATCGAAGATTCGGTAGCCACGCTCGCACGCTTTGCGCATGAGTTCCCAATACTTAAAGTCGTTGGCGGCGACATTGCGCGCTTCTTCGCTATCGCCAGCGTAATACGGCAATACTTCTTCACGAAAATAGAACGTCAAAACGCTGCTGATAACGGCACCACCGTGCAAAACGGACAGCACTTCACAGTCGTTGCCAAACACTTCCTTGAGCAACGCGAAATAGCGCTTTGGCATCGCGGGCGTTCCGTGTCGCTTTACGTTTTCCGCGAACACCGCGAAGAAACGGTCTACGTTGGAATCAATTTCGCTAACGAGTCCATTTTTTATGCCCTTGCGCACCATCGCACGTTGTTTGCGCGGAATCGCCAGCATATTCTTTTCTACGTCCGGATCTATTTCTTTGCGGAACGTGACGTATAAGTCTTGTTTAGGCCAATCTTCGTGGAAGGGTTGAAGATTGCGGTATTCCATATGGCCGACGCCTAGCTGGCGCGCTAACGCCTGAGCCGCTTCATCTAAGGCCTTACGCGCTTGGTCTGAACTCGCCGCAATGCCGCCATACACACAAAATGCGTTAGACGTTAGCGAATGACCAAATACGCGACTCTTAATTTCAGTGAGCGGCAATACACCGACTATTTCATTGCCGCTTTGTGCGAACAAATAATGGGTACGGTGGCCGAATGCGCGTTCAATCACTTCTTTCCAGCCCACCCGATGGAAAAACGTAGCGTGGGGGCAGGCAAAGACGAAACGGTCCCAGGCAGCCGCATCGGCAGCCTGCAATGACTTGACGGTCACACCTTGCATAGTCGTGGAACTCCCCATTTAGGCGGCGCGCGCAAGTGCGGCAGGCGTCAAGAAAATTTCATCCATACGGCCCCAGGAAAAATCCACGAGTAATTGTTGTATACGCGTTTCCATACGCGTCAGGTTTAAGTAATGCCGAAAGCGCGTCTTAGCACTTATTCCGCTCTGCTTGGGTTGTCCTGGATCTATTTCCCACGGATGAAAATAAAACATGCCCGACTGACCGTCCTTTTCATTAATATGTCGCAATGCCCAGCGTGACAATGCGTACGGATATAGGCGGAAAAACCCACCCCCACCGCATGGCAACTTGGCCGTGCCTAATTGTAATGTAGTTACTGGCACTTCCAATATGCTGTCACGGCCGCGCGGGTAAAATGAGAAGCGAGGCGCTTCCGGCATGCCGTATAAATCATGTCGCACCGGATAAATACTCGAACTGTATACATAATCGGCGCGGGCCAATTCGTCTAGCGCCCAAAGGTTACGCGCACCAATGGAGTAACTCGCGGCACGATAACCACGTACCTCGACGCCGCCCATATCTTCAAGCATTTTTTTGGTACGCGACACGTCTTCGAAAAATTCGGCTGGCGTTTGTTCAGTCGCCCGCACATGCGAATAACCGTGGCTCGCCAATTCATGTCCATCGGCGACGATGCGTTTCACGATGGAGGGATACCGTTCCGCGACCCAACCTAAGGTGAAAAAAGTTGCCTTAACAGCGCGCGCGGCAAACATGTCCATGACACGATGCGTGTTAGCCTCAACACGGTGTGGGACTTTGTCCCAGTCTGCGCGAGAAATTGTTTTTTCAAACGCGGAAACTTGAAAATAGTCTTCGACGTCGACGGTCATCGCATTGGGTAAAGGGGGTGTATGCTTCTTGTCTATTTACTACCCGAAC
>JANOTC010000557.1:0-2046 GCA_031416175.1 Gammaproteobacteria bacterium | reverse complement strand
GTGACTCAATGGTCTTCCGCCAGGCTTGCAGCGGCTCATCGGCCGCGGGATGGATTGCCGCAAACGCGGTCAGGGCTTTGTTGGAGTTGACTCGCATAATAATGTTATATCTCAAATAGCGATATTTCACACGCATTTTGTTGGCACAATGCCGAAACGCATTCTTATGGCCGCAACGCGCCGCTGTCCTAAAACGACCGTTTTTGAACCGTGCCCAAAATGGATGGCGCATCCGATTAGGCTATACCCTAACTGGACGTCAGGGACCGTGCCGAAACAACGTCAGAATAGAGTTGATTTTGCTGTTTATTGACAGGTGTCTGCAGGGGTCTTAGGCCCTAATCGGACATCACCTTATACCAGCACCCATTTGCCGGTTTTCTTGATTTCGGTGTGCATCGCATCGGGAGCCAAGTCGATTTCACCCGGCCAGGTCACCGCGCCATGTTCCACAAATACTTGCGCGAACAGGGCCGGGTCAGCAAGCTGAGCGAAGACGTCGACCCACGACGAATGGATCAGTCCGGCCATGTCTACGATACCTTCTAATCCATCCATGAACCGGACATGCAAACAAAAACCATCACGTGGCAAGACCTCAATCACGCGCCACGGTACGTGTGATCGATTCGAAGGCGTCACGGTAGCCGGTGAATTTTCTGGGACGGTTGATGGTGTGCACAGAGATTCAATCCTTTATTTGATCGGCGCGGCGCGTAGGGTTAAAATTGAACGTTTTATTCTTTTTATTCTTACCTTTTATTCTTTTTATTCTTAAATTTTTCGTAAAGCACCCATTTTGGCGCTTTACGAGACCCGGCGTTTTCTACTACGTCCGTCTGCCGCAAATTGGTCAGTAGATTACCTATCTTGTTTTCTTTTTGCGCGTCGTCCAACGCGTCGCTCAACTTGTCCCACAGCAACCGATCAATCTCCTTGCGAGACGCCGACCCAAATTGAGCCAAATAGTCGGTGACCAATTTGGCGTAAAAAGTATCATCCTGCGCACGCGTACGGATGTAATCCGCCTTTTTGGCAGTTACCTTGGCAACTATCGCCGACACATGCAGGTTAGGCTTGCGCCCCTCGATAAGCCGAGCGCGGCGCAATCGCTTCACGGTGGCGTCATCCAACGGAAGCCGTTTTTGCACGCGGTCTAGCGCCAAAATGTCCGTTAGCGGCAAGTTGGTTTTTTGCATTAGCATCCGACTGTAGGCCGCATCGACCACGCTGCCGTAGATTGTTATTCGCACCGCACCAGGTTCAGATAGGTCGTAGTCAGGCATGGGGAAGTAGCGCCGAGCCTGCCCCAAGTGCATCTCGTGTATTCCATAACCCATCGTGTCTATCATGTTAAGTTCCGTCATAGCTTGAGCCAGGAACGGATTGCGATAGTGTCTGGGTGTCTTGGTGCCAGTGACGTAATCATCAGGCTGCCCTTCAAAAAAGCCGCCGCCGTTTTCAAAGGTCACTTTGTCCAGCCACTCGGTCACGACAATGCGGCTGCTTCGACTGTAATCCTGGTGGGCAATGCAGTTGTGCAATGCTTCCAGCACGACCTTTTGGTCGTACTTTGCCAGCTCGACGGCCAGCATTGCATCGTCTGGTAGGATGCGAATTTGAACATTGCGAATTTTCTGGTATAGGGCAGTCGTGTTCAGTAAAAAGGGTGGGCCAAAATGTTCGTACGCGCGTTCCGGTCCTTCCAGCTTCCACGTCATTTGCGCGGGATGTGGCGAGAGGAAATGCGCGGCTTCCGCTTTGCCAAGCAAGAGCAGCGCTGTTCGTGTCACCTTTCCATCCTGGGTTAATCGGGCGCGATCTAAGAAAGTGGCCACTGGCCAGCTCATAACCTCATCCGGGGCAAACCGATTAGCATATTTCCGGGTAAACGACTCTCGCGCTTTTTGCACGGCCATGTTGTCAAGGTGCGCCATAGTTGCCCCAGTCACAACCTGGGCGGACCAATCCGTGGCAAAGGTCTGCTGGCGAATTTCGTCCAGCTTATCCAATCCCAACGGAATGAGACTTTCGCCAGCGCGGGCG
>JANOTC010000556.1:0-2727 GCA_031416175.1 Gammaproteobacteria bacterium | reverse complement strand
GTGTTTAGTATTTGATTTCATTTGCGTCGACAAGGAGGTTGCATGTACGAATATCAAGCTCGATGCGTTAATGTAGTGGACGGCGACACGATTGACGTAGTCATAGACCTTGGCTTTTCGATTTCGCATACCTTGCGTTTGAGCTTGGCCGGAATAGACACTCCAGAGCGTGGCCATTCTGGCTACCAAATTGCCACGGACACCCTGCGAACGCTCGTGTTAGATCAAGACTTAATTGTGCGTACCCAGAAAGATAGGCAAGAAAAATTCGGGCGGTATCTGGCGGAATTGGTGTTGTCCTCGACGGGCCGTTCGGTCAATCAAGCGTTGCTTGACCAAGGTCTGGCCAAGCCGTACTCGGGTGGAAAACGCGCGTTGGTCGCAGACGTTTTAATGACGGATGAAGTGGCTATTCCGAACAGACCGGGCGCAAAAAAAACCTATTCTCGACAAGCCTAACGGTTACTACGCGAATTTAGCGAGGGCGCCATAATATTGACGATTTCTGCAATATTTTCCAGGCGGCCCAGCCGCGCTTGGCCCACGTCCAGGCGCGAGCAGGCTTAATAATCATAACGGTCAGTGTCATCAAAGCAGCTAGGTAGGGTCTGGCGAACACGTATTGTCCGGCCCGCACCACGGAATCGACCTTATTACACGCGGTTTCGACCGGTCTGATTTGTTGCGCGAGTTCGTTGCGCTGGTATTCCGCTTGCGCAATTAAGCGCGCTCGCTTTTCAATGAGTGCGACTAGTCGCGGGTCCAAGGCCGAAATCCTAGCTTGTCCCGATCCTTGGCGAGTTCAGCCAAGCTGGCACTGAATAATCGCGATGGCGATTTAATGCGGCTGACCACCGTGAGGGTTGCCAATAATGTGAGGGTGAGGAAAAAACAGACTCCGCCGCCGAGTACCCACAGACGGTGGCTATCCCAGAAGGCGACGACAACAAAAACGGTGACCAATATAATCGTCATAGCGGAGAAAAATAGGGCAAAAAAAGCGTAGACGGCAATGCCGGTGAGGCGCAGTTTTTCCTCTTCTAATTCGGTTGTGAGCAGGGCCAACCGAGTATGAAAAATCGCCAGGACGGTCGCGATTAAGCCCTTGCTAGTAGCAAATAGCCCGCGACCGACCTGGTGTGAGTCATCGTTAGACGACATTGCGTACGCTTATCGTCGCGATACGATGATGCCGAGTAAAAAGCCTATTCCAGCAGCCACGCCGACCGCTTTCCAGGGGTTTTCATGTACGTAGTCGTCGGTGGCTTTGGCGGCGGCTTTTGCTCGGCCGACAACGACAGCTTGCGCTTCGGCAAGACGGTGCTTGGCTGCGCGCAAAGAGCTTTCCGCGCGCGCACGCGCTTCGCTAATTTTCTCGCCGGTTTGGGTTGCCGTAGCCTTGATTAATTCTTCCGCATCTGAAATGACGACACGTAAATCGGCCATCAATTTCTCTTTTGTCACTTCTTCGTGATCCGTGTCATTGCCCTGAAATTCCGTTGAGGCCATATGTGCAACTCCTTGGGTGGACTAATAAGGTTGGCAATGGCGGCTATTATCCGAGTTCCTGGCACCATTAGGCAAGCAGTGGTTTTCGACTCTTTTTGTTATTGGTAAGGCGTTGCCTGTCCATTACGCTAGTACAAGAGGTGAAAATGATAATAAATTGTTAACTCGTTGTGCGCTATAATGACAAAAGTTCTGAGTGTGCGTATCTTCCTTGTTTTGGACCGCGCTTAGGCATGGAACGGTCCGTAAGCTTTTCGCGGCATAGAGTCAAAATGAGTGGCAAAGACCACTCAAGTTGGGGAGTCACGTTATGATGAGTCATTGGATCGCCGGACGGCGATCGCCTTTCTTTGCGCTATGGGTTTCCCTTTTTGCGTTGTCTGGTTGCCAAATCCCTGATGAGCTTTTCTTGCCTGCGGCCGATCCCGGCGCAACGGCACAGCTTACGATTGGTGAGTTCGATACCGATATACGCGCAGGCGACTACGCAAATGTCGCTGTTTCGTATGCGGATTTAGACACAGCAGCCTACGCGTTGCGAGTACGCATTACCGATGGTGTGCGCGATGTCAGCGAAATTCGACGAAATGCGAATGCAAGAGCGGGCAGTTTCACGCTTAAAATGCCCATAGAATGGTCTGCACCGGCCGGAAATAACTACTACGTTGTACTATCTACAGCGCCCGTTGCTGATGCGGCTAGTACAGCCCGCACGGTCGAAGTAAATCGTAAAGACAAATTAATTAAACTCACGGTGCCAGTGCCTGCGCCGGTCGTTTCGATAACAGCTATTCCGAACCAAGTGCGTGCGGGTGACATGCTTCGCCTTCAGTTCAGCCAGTCCAATATTAATTTTACGACCCACACGTTGACAGTGTTTCTGGCTAAGGGCGGCGAGCATGTCGTCACGTTAACGCTGCCTGCTACTACACCGGCGCAGAGTGAAATCCGTCTGGCTTTACCCGCAGATACCGCGCCAGGGTCAAACTATGTTGTGGGTTGGGATGTGTCGCGCGTGCTTGGCGGGCCGGCCGATTTGCGGATGATAAGTGGTGAGTACATCAATCCTCTTGTCACTGTTACTGCGCCGCTCGTCACGACCCCACCGGTTGTATTAAGTGGGATTTCCACAAACGTAACGGCTGGCGAGTACCTAACGGCCACACTTACGCAGCAAAATGTGGATTTTGACAAATACAATTTGATTGTCTATTTGAC
>JANOTC010000555.1:0-3048 GCA_031416175.1 Gammaproteobacteria bacterium | reverse complement strand
CGCATGGAGACCTGCTGGGTGGTTCGGCGTAAAAAATCAGCGTACATTCTAACAGCGGGTATTGTAGCTTGTTCTTTCGCTCTATAAACACTATCAAGAAACAGGCGCAAAACACCCCTCGCTGCCCGCTTTTCTCGATCTCCGTCACCGTTTCCAAAGTTTCCTTGCTCTGCGGCGCGAATGCGCACCGCAATCGCCCAGGAAATACGACTTCAGTCGGCGACTGTGGGGCGTCTTCGCAATTTGGTGCAACCGGACCCGTGCTTCCTCAATGTCTGCCTGTTGTGGGGGCGGTTTGATTCGACATCCTAACGTGGGTGAGCGGGTGTTGCGTGGAGCTGCACGCCCAATGCCTTCAGGAGTTTTAGGACCGTGTCATATCGTGGCTTGGCGCCGGGGGTAAGTGCTTTATACAGGCTCTCGCGGCCAAGCCCGGTGTCTTTGGCAAGCTGCGAAATACCTCTGGCCCGCGAAACATCGCGAACGGCGACCAGAAATACATCTGGATTTTCATCTTCGAGCGCGGCATTGAGGTACTCGGCAATGGCTTCTTCACTGTCGAGATAGTCAGCGGCGTCAAACGGGGCGATCTTAGTCATGGTTTATTCTCCGGCAAGCCTTTCAAGAGGGCCTTTGCACGCTTAATATCACGCTTCTGGCTTGACTTGTCGCCAGCACAAAGCAACAAATACACAACCTCGCCACGTCGGGTGTAATACAGTCGGTAACCCGGGCCGAAATGGATTCTCATCTCTGAGATACCATCGCCTACGGGTTCACAGTCGCCGAAGTTTCCTTGCTCAGCAGAGCGAATTCGGACTGCGATTCGCGCCTTGGTGGCTCCGTCACGCAAATTCTTGAGCCAATTATCGAATTCTTGTGTGCGGAGACAAGGAGTGCATGGTGGAGAGTGTATCCAATTGGATACGTTGTGTCAACTACAAAATGCTACGTAGCGACTGTGGAAACGTGAAAGTCTCAACCCGAAATCAACGGGGTGCCGGTAGATAAAATCCAGCGATTTGGGCGAAATCTAACGCCAGCCCATAAAAAAAAACCCGGTGGAAGGGGATCCACCGGGCTGAGCGCCTTTGCCGGGAGGCTAGGCGGTTGCTGTGATTAGTAGACTAAGCTTTGCGCTTAGTAGTACATCTGATGGTTGTTGCAGCTGTTGCCTTCGCGCGTTCCCTTCATAACTTTGTTCAAGTTAGCAGGAAGGGTTGCGTCATACAGGGTAGGCAGGGCCATGATGCCCACCAAGGTGCCTACATAGGCTGGATCGCCGGAACGAGCCAAGTAGGTGTCCAGGAAAGGCTGAACATTGGCGTTTGGTACTGGCACGGCATTAACGGTCTGGTTACGCCATTGCAGCGTTTGCTCCATTACGAAGTCCCATTCCCCGGACGTGGCCGTGGTCTTGCTTGGCGTAACACCGCCTAGGTTCACGGCATGCCACTTGTCGGTGCCGCCAGGGACGCTTTCCGCGGACAGATTGCCGATAGCCATTTTGCCGGCATTGAACGCGTTGTTCATGCAAGTCTTGACATCGCTAGACGTGCTGTTCATAACGACTGTGTAACCGCCAGGTACACTCGCATTTGCGTCAGCAGGAGGGACGGCGGTTGACGAGCAGTTTACGCCTTGGTAATAGGCATTGAACGAAGCCTGGGTACCGGAGCCATCTACGCGACGGCAAACGGTGATGGGGCCTGCGCCTGCGGTAGGAATTGAACTCCAGTCGGTGTAGAGGCCGGTCAACATGGCGTTTACTTGTCTTTTGTTCAAGTTTACATTCATGTTGTTGGTGGCGATCGTGTGGAAAAGCACGCCGACTTGGCTGTTCACGGTCAAATGCGAACGTTCTTCGTCGGTCAGTTCGCTGTCGCCGGCGGCAACGTTGATGCCGATGAACATAGCCGGTTCAACGTCGGAAACGCCACCATCTGGCACGGCCGTCGTGGTGTTAGGGCATTTGTAGATGCCGGCGCTGAGTACGCAGGTACCGTCCACCGTCATGCGAGCGATGGCTTCGGCGCGGGCAACTGGATTCACGCCCCACACGGAACCGCCCTTGGCGCGGTTGTGGATCAAAACTTTCTTGCCGTCCAGTACGCTGCCGGTGCCGGAAACGGTACCAAAATAGGCGCGATAGTCGCCGCCGTTGGTAGCCGTATCGTAGTAAGTATCGAAACCACCGGGCATCATGCCGGTGACGACATAGCCGATGGTCTTTTGCACGGCGGAGGAGCCGGAGAGGAAGACTTGAACATCCGGTGTTATGGCCGGCCCATAGGCAAATGCTTGGCCGGCACAAAGTGCGGCGCAAGCAGCGCGATTTTCGACAATTTCATTTGAAAACTCCGAAGATTGAATT
The DNA here is from genome assembly GCA_031416175.1 of Gammaproteobacteria bacterium. GTDB lineage: Bacteria > Pseudomonadota > Gammaproteobacteria > S012-40 > S012-40 > JANOTC01. Next base: position 674 of record JANOTC010000555.1, on the reverse strand, counting down.
ATCGGTGGAACAAGAATTAGGCGGCAATTACGTTTGCTTTTCCCTGGCGTCGGCCGACACCGACCAAACCAACCAAAGCAGAACCGAGCAACCATGCAGCTGCTGGGATGGGTGTTGGCGCGGTATATTCCAGCGTGTTGGCACCGACGTTGACAGACCATGTTGCCACGGTGTCCGCGCCGGCCCCGTACTGCGTAACAAGTGCCTTCGCCAATCCAGTGCTACTGGATGTCGTCAGGTAGTAGAAGCTTAGTTTATCGTTTGTGTTGGCCGTGGTGGTCCAGCCATAATCCGCCTTATTGCTCCACCTTTCCATTCCGTAGGTTGTCGAGCCTGGGTACGCGTTTGTGTCCGCCACGCTCGTTAAGGACGAACCGTCGCCTTGAGTTGAGTGCGTGCCCATGGAATTGACTGCCAACAAGAATGTGTTAGACAAATCGAACTGGTTTAAGTGAACATTGGTTTGTTGTTTTATTTGGGTTATAGGTGCGTTCGATGTAGACAAATACCGCGAGCCACCGCGAGTAAATTTACCTGTACCATCCATAGCGCCAATCATCCACACGGTGCTCGTTGGGTCTGTAAGGCTCAGAAATTCGGTCCAGTACTCATCGCCGGCTAGTGAAAACGATTGGTTGGCGCTCGCGTTAGCCGTGCTCGGCAAGAAATCATTC
>JANOTC010000554.1:0-6405 GCA_031416175.1 Gammaproteobacteria bacterium | reverse complement strand
ATCGCCGCAATGAAAGGCGTGTCCAGCGTTATCGGCAAGCTGGAAACGATTCCTGTCTCGTCCCTGGTCCTGTCCCCTATCGTCCTCGGCGAGCTTGAAGTCGGCGCAGAAAAAAGCCTACACCCAGACAAAAACCGGACCCGCCTCGCTCGTCTCATCGAAAACATCCCCACCGCATCACTGGACGCCGAAGTCAGCCGCCACTACGGGCGCATCCGGGCCGACATGGAAAGAAAAGGCACCCCTATTGACGCCAATGATCTCTGGATCGCCGCTCACGCACTCGCGCTGGGAGCTGTTGCCGTTACAGACAATGTGAAAGAGTTTTCACGGGTGGCGGGGCTGAAAGTGGAGAACTGGGTGAGCAGGGGTAGCGAATAATTGGGGACAGGACAAGCGATTCAGCGGATTGTTGGCCCGAGTTGGACTGAAATTAAATCGTCCGATTTAACGCCGGAAGCCAGCTAACACCTGGCTTCCGGCTTTTTTATTCACGACCCACCCTCTAAATCACCAACAATTCCGCCCGCAACGCCCCCGCTTCTTTCAACGCCTCTAAGATCGCCACTAAATCACCCGGCGCCGCGCCCACTTCATTAACGGCCCTGACGATTTCGTCCAAGGTCACGCCGGGACTGAACTTAAACATGCGCTTGTTTTGTTGCTCGATAGATATCTCAGAGCGTGGTACCACGACAGTCGAACCTGCGCTCAGCCCCGGCGGTTGACTTGCGTCCGGTTTTGCCGTGATCCGCACGGTGAGGCTCCCGTGCGTTACCGCCGCAGCACCTAGCGTGACGTGCGAGCCGATCACCACGGTGCCGGTTCGCGAATTGACAATTACTTTCGCGGCGCCGTCGTCGGGATCCACTTGTATATTTTCTAACACCGAAACAAATGACACGCGCTGATTAGGATCACGCGGCGCGGTGACTTGCACGGTGGTGCCGTCTTGTGAAAACGCGGTGCCTTCACCAAGAGTTTTGTTAATCGCCGCCGTTAAGCGTTGTGACGTTGTAAAATCAGCTGTGCGCAAATTTAAAAATACGTCACCGCCCTGGTGAAACGGCGTGACAATGGAACGCTCTACCGATGCACCGTTTGGAATTCGTCCAGCGCTAGGTATATTTACCGTTACACGCGAACCATCCTGTGCCGCACCAAATCCACTAACAATTAAATTGCCTTGCGCTAGCGCATACACATTGCCATCGGCGCCCTTCATGGGCGTCATTAAAAGGCTACCGCCGCGCAAACTTTTCGCATTTCCAATCGATGAAATCGTTACATCAATTCGCTGCCCCGGCTTGGCGAAAGGCGGCAATTCGGCTTGCACTGAAACCGCAGCTACATTCTTTAATTGCGGTGATACATCGGGCGGCAGCGTGATACCAAATTGCGCCAACATGCTTTTTAAGCTTTGCACGGTAAACGGTGTTTGTTGCGTTTGATCGCCGCTGCCATCCAAGCCGACTACTAGTCCGTAACCCACCAATTGATTCGTTCGAACGCCTGCAACATTGGCGAGATCCTTTACCCGATCCGCTGATGCAGTCGGCATTTGAGCCAGTAACAGTGTTACTACTAAGCATGACAATAGGGGCCGTAACCGCATAAATTATTAACTCCCTCTTACAACGAAAATCATGTTAGTAACCTTGCCACTCAAAACGGCCACCATGCGCTACTAAAAATGCGTGTTGCCCAGCCAGCCGTATTCGCATCCGCGATTGCGCCGGTTCCGCTGTAAATAATCTGTGCATTCGCTACGCTGGCCGAATTGACCGTGTTGTCGCTACGAATATCGGCAGGCCTAACAATGCCCGAAAAACGAATGCTTTCGCCGCCTTGATTCAGTGTCAATCGCTTTTCTCCTTGAACGATCAAATGGCCGTTTCCAAGCACTTCCGATACGGTGACTGTTATTCGACCTGTTAAACTATTACTCTGTGCGGCATCCCCGGCACCATCAAAGGTTCGTTTGGTATCTAGTTGCGCCGATAGCAAGTCCAAGCCACCTTTAGTCACTGGCCCGCCGAAAATGGTGGGCACCGACATATCAACGGAACTGTCCTTCTTCGTTTTCGTACTAGAACTTTTCTTCGCTGCCGTATTTTCTTGGAGAATAACAGTAATGACGTCTCCGACACGTTTGGCGGACACATCGGAGAAAAGCGCCATTCCATAGCCACTCTGATAAATGGAGCCATTTTCGAGTGGGGGCGGTTCAGCGACGATAGGTCGCACAGGCGCAAACGCAGGCTCGGCCGGTTGCGGCGGGTTCATGCTGCACGCACTGATCAATGTCAACGTTGCAATACCAAAATATTTTTTCATAGCTTAGCCCTTATAAGTTGTTGGTGATAAAGCGCAACATCCCATCGACGGCTTGCACACATTTTGAATTCATTTCATACGCGCGCTGAGTTTCTATCATGTCTACCAATTCTGCAGCCACATTCACGTTAGAACTTTCCAGTGAACCTTGCAATAAATTGCCAAGCCCATCCGCACTCGGTACGCCGGGTAAAGGCGGACCACTGGCGACCGTTTGTTTGAAAAGATTTTGACCTACGGGCTGTAGCCCACTTGGATTAACGAAATCGGCCAGTTGAATATTGCCAAGTTGCACAGCTCCCACTGATCCCGGCACTGTGGCGGTCACGACACCATCATCACCTACCGTGACAGAAAGTGCATTGGGCGGTGTCTGGATGGCGGGCTGAAGGGGATGGCCGCTAGACGTCACTAACGCGCCTTGTGCATCCACTTTAAATCCGCCGTCGCGGCTGTAAGCAATGCCACCGTCCGGCATCAATATTTGAAAAAATCCGCGACCCATAATGGCCAAGTCATAGGCATTCTCAGTTTGAATGGTGTTACCTTGGGTATGTAATTTTTCAGTGGCGACGGTTCTGGCGCCGCTTCCTAACATCAATCCGGATGGAAGATAGGTATTTTCACTGGTCTGACCACCGGCCTGTCGCACGTTTTGATAAATTAAGTCTTCAAAAACCGCGCGCCCCTTTTTAAATCCAGTGGTACTTACATTGGCGAGATTGTTTGAAATCACCGCCATCTTGGTTTGTTGGGCTTCAAGGCCTGTTCTAGAAATCCACAGTGCGCGATCCATAATAGCCTCTCAATTTACTCTAACACTTTACGGAGCAATGCCAATGCCAACCCACTACGAAATGCGCAGGATGGTGTCTGACGCTTGGTCGTTCTCTTCTGCCGCCTTCATGGACTTGACGTGCAATTCATAATTGCGCGACGCCGTGATCATATTCACCATCGCATCGACGACATTGACATTGCTATGCTCGATCACGCCGCTTTGCAGTCGCAAATTGCCGTCCGCTGGCAAAGGTTCGCCGCTTTTAGCGCGAAACAAGCCATCGTCACCTTTGACGAATGATCGGAAATCAGGCTTCACTAACTTTATTCGTCCTACCTGCGCCAACGCCGCTGCCGATTGTCCTAACGGACGAATCGTGACAAGTCCATCGGCGCCCACACTCATCGACTCTGCCGGTGGAATCGACAACGCACCGCCGTCCGTCATCACGGGGTAGCCAGACCCGGTGACCATCACACCATCTGGCCCCACCCGCATATTGCCCGCACGGGTGTAAGCTTCTTTGCCGTCGCGCGCCTGCACGGCAATCCAACCTTCGCCTTCGACGGCGATGTCTAAGCTGCGACCCGTTGCCTCAAACCCGCCCGGCGAAAAGTCCACACCAGGGCTTTCCGCCATGCCGAACGCACGACTCGGCAGGCCTGGTCCGAATAAAGGTTGGCTTCTAAACTGCGCCAAATCCGCACGAAACCCGGCCGTACTGATATTCGCTAAATTATTAGCGTTCACGCTTTGCGCGAGCATGGCTTCTTTCGCGCCAGACATGCCGATATAAATCATGCGATCCATATCAATAACCCCAATGATGTGAAATGCGACTAATGAACGAGTGCAAGCAACGCGCCACACGCATAGCAGGAGAACTTGCTAAAAGCTGAAAAAAAGACTGGGGGAGGCAGCAGCGCAGCCGCCAAAAACGGAGCCATCGGCACCCACCACAGATAAGTGCCGAGGCTAGAAACTTTTTATCGAATTTGTAGCAGTGTCTGCGTAAGCGAGGAAGCTGTGCTAATGACTTGCGCATTCGCTTGATAATTTCGCTGCGCCGTAATCATATTCACGAGTTCATCTGACATATCCACGGTGGAGCCTTCTAGTGCGCCCGCTTGGATTAGTCCCAAACTCGCTGTGCCGGGTTGGCCCAACACAATGTCGCCTGCCTCGAAGCTTTCCGCCCATAAGGAATCGCCCTTTAAGTTCAAGCCTTGCGGATTAGGCACATTCCCTAAAGCCACCATACCCAAAATGGTCGAATTGCCGTTTGTGTAACGTGCGTAGACAATGCCATCGTCATTCACATCGAATCCGGTCAACCTACCGGTAGTGAATCCATCTTGATTCAAGGTGTTTACCGAGAAGTCAGTTCCGTACTGCGTGGTATCGGACAGATTAAGTGTCATATTAATAGGTGCCGCACCGGAGTTCGGCGTATAAGCGGCCAATACAAGCTTATTGGCATCGATAGTGGCTGATCCACCCGCGCCATTGTCAAACAAGGTGGACTGTAATGTACCATCAGCCGCAAAGCTGAGCACGGTCGGCGAGTTCGACGCCGCGCCGGTTGATAGGCCATCGTTGCTAGCGGTCACTAAGTTTCCATCGACAAAGTTGTACATTTGCCAAATGTTACTCAAAGGTGGCGCTGGCGCAACGATGGTGCTGTCGCTTAGTTTGCGAAAATACATGGACATATTGTGCGGCGCACCCAAGGAATCATACACGGTCGTCGCCGTAACATGATTGTACGTGTTAGGGTCTGTCGCATCAAACGGTGGTTGCGCGTTGGAATCAAACGCGGACCCATTCGCCAACGGCGGCGCAATGTCAAAACGATCCACTACGTCCGCATCGACGTTCAAATTAATTACCATCGTTGACGTGGCGACGGGCGGGCCAACATTACTATCCAACTTGAGATCCGCGAGAGAACCCGTGTTAAATGTCGTTGTCACACCCGACACCACCGGCGGAAAAACTTGCAAGTGTTGCCCAGTACCGTTTACAACCGAGCCATTACGATCCACGCCAAACGTGCCATTGCGTGTTAAAAACCGTCCTTTGTCATCTTTTACCACGAAAAAACCTTGGCCGGTGATGGCAAGATCGGTATTGTTATCCGTGTATTCAACATTCCCTTGCTTAAATAGCTGACGAATATTGGATGTACGCACGCCGCTACCGGCAGTGACCGCACTAATGGAACCGTAAGCGGCCGCATAGGCGTCAACGAATTCTGAACGCGAACGTTTAAAGCCCGCCGTCGCAGAGTTGGCTATATTATTGGCCGTGACGGAAAGATCGGATGCAGCCGCGTGCAAACCGCTTAAAGCAATACGGAACGACATAGTTCGACTCCTCTAGCCCATGACAAATTTAGGTAAGAATTTCTCGGACCGCGTCCATTCCCATGGCACCTTGTCCCGCTACATTTAACATCATCTTTTGACCATTGCGCCCCAACGTGACGCTTTGCACCGTACCCGCCACCAGCGTCTCTACGGCTTGAAATTTATTGTCACTAAACATTTCTGCTTTCACTTTATACACACCCGACTTCACTGCTTTACCATTATCATCCGTGCCATCCCAACCAAAACGCACCATGCCCGAGTCTTGCTTGCCCAAACTCACTTTCTTAATTGGCTGGTCAAGCTCATTGGTAATCGTTAACATTAAATTTCCCGTTGACACAGGCAACTCAGCGGCACCAAAAAATCGATTTCCGGTACCTTCAGGTAACAAACCTGCATTGCCGACCGTGAGCACACTTCGACCCACCATACCGGACGCTTGCAAAGCTTGATTGGAAGTCATCGACGTGGCCAAAGAATCCAAAGATTTCTGCACCTGCTGCAAGCCTGACACTGTGCTGAACTGTGCCATTTGACCAAGGAACGCGGCATTGTCTTGTGGATTCAGCGGGCTTTGATTCTTGATTTGCGCCATCATTAGCTTCAAAAAATCATCTTGCCCGAGCGCGCTCTTTTTCTTGTTGGCCTCCGCCTGTTTCTGCTGAAGATCCGAGGTGTCGGTGACCTTCTTGTCCGTGCCATTAATAATTGCCATCGTGCGTTACTCCGTTGTGCTACTGCTGGCCTAAGCGCAGCGTTGCTTGCAGCAACTGTTTGGATGTATTCATAACTTCTACGTTATTTTGATAGGAACGTGACGCTGAAATCATATTCGCCATTTCTTCCACAACATTCACGTTAGGCAGAAAAATGTAGCCTTTGTCGTTGGCTTTGGGATGCGATGGCTCATAGCGC
>JANOTC010000553.1:0-8568 GCA_031416175.1 Gammaproteobacteria bacterium | reverse complement strand
CGTGGGCCGAATAAGAAACTGCCGCTCTTTTCGCTCTTCAACTACATTCTGAAGTGTTTGTACTTGGGATGCCAATGGAAAGAGCTACCCATCAAGATGGATTCAAACGGTCGTCCAGAAATACACTACACCACCGTCTATCGGGCATTTCGACAATGGTCAGCCAATGGCTGCTTTAATCTCATTTTCTCCGAATCCGTGTCCATGCTGATGCGTGACGATCGGCTCGATCTCAGCATTATTCATGGCGACGGCACCCGCACCATCGCGAAAAAGAGTGACGACAATCTCGGCTTCAACGGTCACAAACACTTCAAAGGCGATAAGGTGGTGGCCTTTTGCGATCGGAACTGCAATGTGATCGCGCCATTTGTATCCGCAGCAGGAAATCGCAACGAGTCACCGCTGTTACGCGACGCAAAACGCCGAAGCGCGGGCGCAAACCGATCTTCAATCCGGAGATTTACCGCGAACGCTTCAATACCTTTGAGCGCGTTTTCGGGTGGGAAGACAAATTCCGCCGTCTCCTGGTCCGATTCGAACGCATTAGTCAGCTGCACTACGCATTTAAAACCTTAACCTATACCATGATCAATCTTCGGCATTTCCGCCAGCACGAGTTACACGGCTCATTCATCGTGTTTACACCGGGGCGAAGACGCCCCCGGACGACGCACGTCTGTACTACCCAGAATCGGTCACTGATTCCACAATTCAGATAGAATTAGTGTCAAAAGCGGCCAACGCCAATGACTTCTCTGTAAACTAACAATTAATGGGTGGTATCCGTCCCACGAAACCCGCAACCAGTAGTACCGCAATAAGCTGGGTTAACACATAACGGTCTAACCCAACCTATTTTCGCTAACAATTAATACGTAAACGTAACCGTATCGTCGTCCATTGCTTCGCTAATGACATACGCGCCGCCAACGGTTTCTTCGATTTCAGGAATCATGTCTTCGCCCCACAGGTCTAACGTGGGTGTACACACTTTGAACTTAACACCGGCTTCATGCGCATCTTTAATGAAATCGTAAACGCTCTTGGTACTGCCAGGCTGAATGAAAATCTTTTCCGCCACGCCTCTTTTCGCCAGTTCGCCTGCACGACCTGTCAAAACCACTTCAACCTCAAACTCCATAGCCGCAGCCACGGTCGCTTGGAAAAATGGCGCGCCCAGCTCCGATGGATTCGTCGGATCCGTATTAACCATGATTATCAATAATTTATCAGCCATCAGCCTGCTCCAACAAATAATACAATTCTTGCCACACTGGCGGAACCTATCTAGGTCTGCCGAATTATAAGTACGAGGCAATCCTTATGCCACAGGTCCGTCCATCAATTTTTTTATAGGCAGATAAGGCAAACACGCTTGGAACACAGCTTGCGGCGAAATCCCCGCCAATCCAATAACCGCATTCGTGCGTAACACGCAATGAGAATTAGACGGACCATAGGGACCACAATCCGCCGGATCTTTGCCTGAAAACAGTGCAACTAGGTTGCATCGAACAGCGGCCGCCAAATGCATCGGGCCTGTATCGGGCGCCACTAACACGTTCATTCGCTGCAGCGTTGCTTTATAGCGTTCAAAATCAAGCGGCGGAATGAGTAACGTAATTCGACCGTGACTCGCCGCCACAATTTGCTCACCTAAGGCGCGATCCTCAGGCGCCAAGTCCATGACGACGCGCAAGTCAAATCCTTCACGTTTGGCGTAATCGTCGAGCAGCTCCGCCAATGCGGCCCAATGTTCGACCGGCCATTTTTTGTGCCTTTGCACATCTTTGGACCGACCAAAACGTTTAGCAACAACACTAAAACTCGGATGAAAACCCACAACGATGGTCGAATCGACAATTCCGCTCTCAGCAAAAATGGCGCGGGCGCGTTGTTTTGCAGCATCCTGTACTGGAATCTGAGCATAGATAGGCGGGCGTGTATCGGCGTCCGCATCAACCAAACGCAAACAGTGCAGCGCAAAATGCACAACGGGACCGGGCTTTTCAGAAAGCACGTGGATTTCGGTTTTTATTGACGTTTCCGCCGTGCCCACAGCACCTTCTATCAATCGCAAATAGCTTGGATTCGTTTCGAAGCAAAAAACCTGATCAAACCCGGCTGCGCGAATTTGGTTTTGCAGTTGTCGGCGAATGAAGTACGGAAGCCACGCGCGACGATCATAAACCCACGTTTCGCGCAGGCGCTCATGATATTTGTTAAAAACGCGCCGACCGTCCTTGCTCGTCAGTAACGTGAAGTCTGCGTCGGGATACTTTTCAAGAAGCCGGGTCACCGCAGGCGTCAGCATGATCATGTCGCCCAACTGGCCTACTCGAACAATGAGTATTTTCATATGCTTATTTTTTGGAGAACGTCGGGGAATTATCCGCCTCCAGGAACCCTTTCGTCCACATTCTTGATTCGCAGCTTGGAGCGAGCGGAGTAATTCAGTAAGATAACGGCCAAATTCCCATGCACTAGAGCGGTTATATGGCCTTATTGACTGAAGTATCTGTTGGCGAGTTTCTGGACAAAATGACCATTCTCGAAATCAAAAGCGAGCGCATCAAAGACGCCGCGAAGCTCGCAAATGTTCGCAAGGAACTCGACGCATTGAACCAAATTTGGTCCGCCTCAAGCTATGCCGCCCTCTACGAAACAGCCGACCATGAGCGTCTAAAATGCGTTAACGCCGCGCTTTGGGAAATTGAAGACAAGATCCGCGACAAAGAGGCCGCGCAAGAATTTGACGCGGTTTTCATTGAACTCGCGCGCGCGGTGTATGTGACCAACGACGAACGCGCTCGTATCAAAAAAGAAATAAATCAGAAATTGGGATCAACATTGGTTGAAGAAAAATCGTATGCGGACTACAGCGCGGCGGCTAAAAAACAGACCTAGCCCCACCCGCGCGCCTTCGCTCTACCGCACCACGGCAAACGAAACCATACGCCAGCGTGTGTCGCCCGACAAGAAGCAGGCATGATAATCGTTAGGGCCGCGCACCCAGTCGTGGCGCACATAGGCATCGCCGCCATCGGCCCCGACCACTTTGAGCCAATTGGCGTTTCGATCACCCCCTTGGTCCGCGACGCTACGCCAATCTTTAACCTTTAGAATGGCGTAATCCAGCGTTTGAATGCTGGTCGCCGTCAGGGCGGGGCCGCGACGAAGCGACACGCCTTTTTGAATCAAAACCGCGTGGCCTGTCACATCCAACTCAGAGGGAAAGTGGGTGAACACATAGGGCGCACAAAATTGCACGCCATCGTCGGAACGCACGTACGCGCCGCCCATCGCTAATATATTTTTGAGCAATGGCCAAAATTGACTGTCGGCGCGTTCGGGTTGCCAGCGCGCGAAAAACGCCTTCGCACCACCGTCATTGGGCGTCGCCACTGCAATAGCAGGATCAACAATGCTACGTAAAAACTCGACGTCGTGCTTCTCCACTGCCGCAATAAGTTTAGTACGAAACGCCACTAAGGACGCGTCGCGCGGACCTTCATCTGCCGGTGGCAATTGGTCGGCGGCTTGTGCCAATCCCACTACCATCAGTGCCAATGATGCGAACCACCGACTTTGGAAACGTCCAATTCCGCGATTAGCACCGTCCCTCATTTGCAAACAACTCCTGCCGCACTAGCGGTCATCTTCTGGTAATAGCGAATGGCGCCAATATTGATCTTCACGTTCGAATAAGCGTTGCGTTTCTTCCGGACCCCAGGTGCCTGCCGGATAGGTGTGAATATAATCACGTTCCATTGCCCAAACACGCAGTATAGGATCTACCACACGCCACGCCCACTCCACTTCATCGTAGCGCAAGAACAAGGTGCGGTCACCCTCGATGACATCCAACAACAAGTCTTCATACGCATCGTATTTTGCTTCATGCTCTTGACGGAAACTCGCGTCCAAACTGGTGGTTCGCGTTTTCATCTCTAAGCCAGGTTCCTTAACCTGCATTTCAATACGCACACATTCGTAAGGTTGTATACCCAACAACAACCAATCCGGTTTAATTTTTTCCACCGGCGTATTGCGGAATAAGTGTTGGGGTGGCGCCTTGAAACGAATACTGACCACTGACGTGTTTTCAGCCATCCGTTTGCCGGTGCGAATGTAAAACGGCACACCGCGCCAACGCCAATTATCTATGTATAAGCGTAGCGCCGCATAGGTTTCCGTCACGCTTCGGCTCGCCACACCATCTTCTTCCAAATAGCCTTTTACCTTCTTGCCGCCCACTAAGCCGCCCGCATACTGCGCCCGAAAGCCATGCGCATGCACCGCACTCTGCGGAATTGGGCGGATGGATTTGAGCACTTTCACCTTTTCGTCACGGAGTGACTCGGCATCCATCGAAGCAGGGGGTTCCATGGCCACTAAGGTCAGCAACTGCACCAAATGACTTTGAATCATGTCACGCAAGGCGCCCGCGCCGTCATAATAATCGGCGCGGCCGCCAATACCCATTGTCTCGGCGTGCGTAATTTGCACATGATCAATGTAATTGCGGTTCCAGAGCGGTTCCATCATCGAATTGGCAAAACGGAACACCAACACGTTTTGCACAGTACCCTTACCCAGGTAGTGATCAATTCGATAAACTTGACGCTCATGTAAACATTTATCCAAGCGCTGTTGCAGCATATGCGCGGACTCAAGATCGTAGCCGAAAGGCTTTTCGATCACGACGCGACGCCAGCCGTGGTCTTCCTGCAATAAGCCGACTGCAGCGAGCTTTTCAATCACCACACCAAACTCCGCCGGTCGCAACGCCATGTAAAACGCCACGTTGCCTGGAAAAGTCTCGGTATTGGAAAGTGCGTCTGCCATGCGCGTGAAGGTGCTGTCGCTATTCAAATCACCTTGCAGATATTGCTGGCGTGCAGCAAAACGCGCAAACGTTTCAAGGTCCAGACCACCACGCGCCTGGTCCTTGATCATTTCTTTTACTTCTTCAATCCATGCCTCACGCGTTTGTTCGCGACGCGACAAGGACAAGATAACCGTGCCTTCTGGCAAGCGATTCGCGACTTCCAAGTGGTAAAGCGCGGGCATTAATTTACGCCGCGATAAGTTTCCCGTGGCGCCAAAAATGACATAGGTGCAAGGTTCTACCAAGTGTTTCAACGTCTGTTACCTTCCTAACGGCCTGCGGCCTTGATCCAATCCGTGTGAGAAAATTTGCCACGCGGTCCATCTACGCGCTCGTAGGTATGCGCGCCAAAGTAGTCACGTTGTGCTTGCAACAAATTCGCCGGTAATTGCGCACTGCGATAGCCATCGAAAAACGCCAGCGCGCTAGAAAATGCGGGCGTTGGGATACCCAATTCGATACCTAACACCACGGCTTTGCGCCAACCCGTTTGCGCCCGCGTGATCGCCTCACGGAAAAAGTCATCCAAAAGCAGACTTTCCAGGGCTGAGTTTTTGCTAAACGCCTCTTTAATATTGCCGAGGAAACGGCTACGAATAATACAACCGCCGCGCCACATCAAGGCAATATCACCGTAACTTAAGTTCCAGCCATACTCTTTCGCCGCTTGCTGCATCAGCATGAAGCCTTGCGCGTAAGAAATAATTTTCGACGCATATAGTGCATCGTGTACTGCACTTACAAATTCATGTTTGTTACCACTAAACGTGCGTTCAGGCCCGGCCAATACTTTAGACGCCGTAACACGCGCATCTTTCATCGACGACAAGTATCGACTAAACACGGCTTCACCAATTAACGTGAGCGGCACACCCAAGTCTAGCGCATTGATCCCAGTCCATTTACCCGTACCTTTTTGCCCCGCCGTATCGAGAATCTTATCCACAAGCGGCGCGCCATCACTGTCTTTGACGGTTAATATGTCGCGGGTAATTTCCACCAAATACGAATCCAACACACCGCGATTCCAGGTCGCAAACACGTCGGAAATCTCGGCAGCAGAAAGACCTAAGCCCTGCCGCATGACTTGATAGGCCTCGCAGATTAACTGCATATCGCCGTATTCAATGCCATTGTGCACCATCTTCACATAGTGCCCAGCGCCGCCTTCACCCACCCATTGGCAACACGCATCGCCATCGACTTTGGCGGCGATCGCCTGAAAAATATTCTGCACCAAAGGCCATGCTTGCTTGTTGCCACCTGGCATTAATGAAGGACCAAATCGTGCGCCTTCCTCACCGCCGGAAACACCCGTCCCTAAGAACAAAATGCCTTTGTCAGCACACTCTTTAGTGCGCCGTTCCGTGTCCGTGAACAACGAATTGCCGCCGTCAATAATCACATCGCCACGACTCAAATTCGGAATGAGCTGTTTAATAAAGTCGTCGACGACAGGCCCGGCTTTGACCATTAGCATCACTTTACGCGGCGATTGCAGGCTCTTGCACAATTCAGCGACCGATTGCGTTCCAATCAGCGACTTGCCTTTTCCTACGCCGTTGACGAATTCATCCACCACACTCGTGGTTCGATTAAACACCGCCACGGTAAATCCGTGGTCCGCCATGTTCAATACTAAGTTCTGGCCCATCACTGCCAAACCAATCAATCCGATGTCCGCTGTTCCCATTGTGTATCCCTTCCAACCGTCGGCTGTATGATGTATAAAAGGCAATCTATACCCGCGAGCAAAAAACAGGCCGACATCCGCATCGTCCGAAAACAGCTTTGCAGTGGGCGACGTGAATTGAAGGATGATCTACGACCAAAACAACGCGGATATCGTTAGAAACTGGCACACGCTTTGATGCCAGCCATACGATCAGGCAACTATAGGCCCAAAGAGTTTCTTTATTTTTCCATGTCCAAATGACACAGCTATGAAAATTCTTTTCGCCAGCAGCGAAGTGTATCCTTTAATCAAAACGGGCGGCTTGGCGGATGTCTCTGGCGGTCTTCCACGCGCGCTCAAAGCGTTGGGCCACGACGTGCGTATTATCATGCCAGCCTACGGTTCCTTGCTCGCCACCAATGCCTTTCCGGTTCTCGCGCAAATACAGTGTGGCGCACCTACGTGGATTCTCGGCAGCTTTTTACCGCGTAGCGATATTCCCGTTTACTTTGTCGACATCCCGCATTTCTTTTCGCGCTTGGGTGGCCCTTACCAAGACCCGCGCGGGCATGATTGGATCGACAATGGCGAACGTTTCTGCAGCTTGAGCCGCGCCGCTGTTGAAATTGCCATGGATCGCATTCAACTGGATTGGAAACCCGATATATTACACTGCAACGATTGGCAAACCGGCCTCGCACCCGCACTGCTTTCGAGCGAAAAAGACGCGCCTGCCACCGTATTCACCATACACAATCTCGCCTACCAAGGCGTGTTCGATAAGCCCACGTTTGATCGACTCAACATTTCGCGACAGTTGTGGGCACCCAACGCACTCGAATTTTACGGCAACGTATCCTTCATCAAAGGCGGCATTGTTTTCGCTGATATGATTAATACCGTTAGCCCGCGTTACGCAACAGAAATTTGCGAATCGACATTCGGCTACGGGTTAGACGGATTACTCAAAGACCGTGGCGACCGCCTGGTCGGCATTTTAAACGGCGTGGATTATTCCGAATGGAATCCCAGCCAAGATCCTAATTTGACCCAAAATTACGACCGCCACACTGTCGCACTCAAAGCCGCCAATAAACGCGCCGTGCAAGAACGGTTTGGCCTACCTATTGACGCCAGCATACCGTTGATTGCCGTGATTGGTCGCATCGTCGAACAAAAAGGCTTCGACCTGATATTAGATGCACTCGAATGGCTCACCGCACAGCCGCTGCAAATGGCGATTATTGGCGCGGGTGATAAAAAACTAGAACAGGCACTGGCAGACGCCGCCGTTATTCACCGAAACTGCCTCGCCTTGCACCTGGGCTACGATGAGCCCTTGGCGCATCTCTTGGAAGCGGGTGCAGATATCTTCTTAATGCCGTCACGCTTCGAACCGTGCGGCCTTAACCAAATTTACAGCCAACACTATGGCACGGTGCCCATCGTCCATTGCGTCGGCGGCTTGGCGGACTCCGTGATTGACGCGACGCCTGAAAATTTAGCGAGCGACACCGCAACAGGTTTCCACTTTCACGAACCCACTGTAAACGCCCTCCACCATGCCGTTTGGCGCGCCTTGGTTGCTTACAACGAACCTGCGCTCTGGCAGCAACTCCAACAGAATGGTATGCAACGCGACTTTAGCTGGGAACAAGCCGCACAGGAATACGTGCGACTTTATCATTCAGCGTTGCACGTTCGCGATGAGAGACTGCTCGCCGTGTTAGAGAACAGTGAGTGACATGGGTATGTTCGACCTGATAAAAATATTGGACAACGCTAGCATCGAATATGTGCTAGTGGGTGGTCTAGCGGTTGCGCTACAGGGTTACCAACGCGTAACGATGGATGTGGACGTCGTGTTAGCGATGAATGACGAGAATGTCCGGCGGTTTATTAATTGCGCCAAGGAAGCGGGTTTACGTCCGGCGATTCCCGTTGATATTGATTCGTTGGCTCAACCCGAATTGCTTGAACAATGGTATCGTGAGAAAGG
>JANOTC010000552.1:0-5256 GCA_031416175.1 Gammaproteobacteria bacterium | reverse complement strand
CGTGTCTATTTTCCTGCCGTTACGTTGGTGCAGATCGAGCACCCGAGGCTGATCACAACGAATTACGCCCGTCGTCTTAATTCCTGTAATAGGCACAGCGAAACCTATCCGTTTGGCGAAATCGCCACCGGTTGTGATCGGCAAAATCACCGGCAGTTTCGTGGCCTCGTTGAACTCGACCGGTGATATCACAAGAACAGGCCGATGTCCGCGCTGCTCGCGCCCTTCCGTCGGGTCGAGCGTGACCATATAGATATCGCCTCGCTTCATATCAACTCACGGCCCACCGGCGGTGCATCGACCCATTCCCTTTCTTCGGGCGCTTGTGGTTGGGAATAGTCAGACGCTGCCAGCAGTTCGGCAAGCGTGTAGCGCGGACGTGATTGCGGTTCAACGATCAAGCGATCACCTTCGACGGACACGTTGACCGAAGCGCCAGATTTCAGGTGAAGCAAATCGAGGATGGCGGGCGGTACGGCCAGCATGACCGAGCCACCGACTTTGCGGAGAGTTGTTGTATGCATGGCACACCTCTGGGAGGACGTTATATTTTAATATAACATAATTCATTCTGACCCACAAGGTGACCACCCAAAAATGTCAACCCCAAGTAGTAATGTCCGCTTTCTCCCAAATAGGAGAGCGCGCAAAACCGGGGGCGGCTGGGTTTGCGGCACGGTTCAAAAACGGACACGGTTCAAATCAGGGTACCACTAAGGTAACCTAATAGCCCGCTGCCTATCACTCAACGCCTTCAATTAATTGCCGTTTTCCGGTTGGCATAGGCTCCTCTACTGGTACCCAAAACACACCGTTTTTGAACCGTGCCTGAAATCGATATAGAATTCGATATACTCTCGCCCACTTCTCATTGCTAACCAGGAATCGAGTCAACGTGGACGTATGCCGGATCTGCGGGTCAGACCAACCGCCTACTTTTTTGTCGCGCGCGAATCTCTTGCTGGGTCAGGATCATGACCTCGTTGAATGCGTGCAATGTCGAGTGCGTTATTTTTCGCCTTTACCGAGCGTTGAAGATCTCGCACGCTTTTACAGCGCGCAATATTACGATTTCGACCGTGGCCGTCAGGAAGCGAAGGGCGCGGCGTTCGCCAAAATTCTGCGGCGCATAAAACCAACCGGACACTTACTCGATGTAGGCTGCGCGACAGGCTTTTTCATCAACGGTATACGCCAACACTCAGAATGGCAGGTCCACGGCATCGACTTCGGGCAGAGTGCGGTCGACTTTGCGCGTAAAGAGCTTGGTCTCGACGTATATCAAGGCGAACTCCATGAAGCGGGTTTCAAGGACGAGCAATTCGACTTTCTTCACGTTAACAATGTCATTGAACACGTGCGCGACCCGGTTACCGTTCTAAAAGCCTGTCGCCGCATCGTGCGCCGTGACGGAAAAATGTTCCTGTCTATTCCAAACGGGCACAACGACAGCGCTCCGCTCATTCGTTTTTATCTAGAGGAAAAGCGCGCCGCCTACAGTCCATCGGGGCATATTTTCTTTATTCCGGCCGATTGTTTGGTGAACATGCTCACCCACGCGGGTTTCAAAATTGAGTCCGCACATACTTACAACCTGAAACGTGGCCTGCGAAATCTAGGTAAATGGCCACTGAAGCGCAACTGGAAGAACGGTTATGAAACACCCGCCCCTTCCACAAGCGAGAGCAAAACCGTCACCACCCAAAATGCCCCACGTCCCTCGCTCTATTACCGTTACGCCAATTGGCGTGACAATCTAATCCGCGCGCCGGGCTTGCAACCCTTCGGCCTAGACTACATGCTCATGTTGACGCCCATCTAGTTGCCAACGTTAAAAAAACCCCGCATAAAGGCCCGTCAACCTTTAGAATACCTACAAACCCGCCGCCATAGGTGGACCTCTTTCAATACACAGGCGTTTTAAAGTAACTCATTAATGGAGACTCTTCCTTCTTTTCAGCGCCAGATTACCTTCGGCGGCCTCGGCAATAGCGGGCGCATCATCACGGCGTTGGTGATATGCGTTATCGCCTTGGTGGTTATTTTTGGCTATATCGCAGCAACGGCGGGTAACGATAAAACTTACGTCAAAATAGCCACGGAACAGCGTGTGCTTTCCTTGGACATTGCCAAACTCGCGTCAGAAGCGATTCGCGCTAAAGTAAACGCGTTTGCGTTACTACAAGATGCGCGTGACGAGCTTGAAACCTCCGTCAATATGCTCACCAAAGGCGACGACAAGACTGGCCTGCCTGCCTCGCCCCAAGGCGTGTCGGCGGAAATGGCCGCCGTTAACGAATTGTGGCCACGCACACGTGACAATGTCGATATTCTGCTCAAAGCAGAAGGCGTATTACGGTTAATGAATCAATTCGTGGTCGCGTTAAATGAGCTCATGCCCGATTTGCAGCGCCTTTCCGATAACGTCGCCAACAACCTAATCCAAGCAGACGCCCGTCCCGCCGAAATTTACTTGGCCGCACGCCAGCTCATGTTGAGCCAACGTATTGCCAATAGCGTGAACCGAGTAATGCAAGGCGACATGGCGGCTGGCACGGCGGCCTCGGCTTTTAAAGAAGACGCCGAAGAATACAACCAAAACCTCAAATCCTTACTCAATGGCAATGCAAAAAAAGGCATTACACGCGTCAGTCATCAGGACGTCCGCGCTAAATTGGAAGAGCTGGTGCCGGTATTTGAGTCGGTGCAAGAAATGGTCACGCGTATTTTAGAAAAATCGCCCGAATTGAGCCGTGCGCAAAACGCCACCAACGCCTTGCTGGTGCAAATTGATTCGCTGCTGCCCAAGCTGTCCGCCCTTGCCGTTGGCTATGCTACTCTAGAGCAAGGTCGTAGCCGTCTGCTTTATATCGGTTATGCGGCGGCACTCGCGGCTGTCGGGCTATTGTTATGGCTGGGCCGCGCACTGATGCGCGACGCTGAAGAACGCATTCAAGAAAAAGAGCGCATTAACCAACGCACCCAAAGTGCTATTTTGCGCCTACTTAATGAGATCGAACCGATTGCGGTTGGCGATTTAACCGTGCACGCCACCGTGGGCGAGGAAGTCACCGGTGCCATCGCCGATGCTATCAATTACGCGTTAGAATCTTTGCGCAAATTGGTGCATGTGGTCAATCGAATGTCTGAACAAGTAGCGATTACCGCCGAAGAAACACAGGCAACCGCTATTCATCTTGCTCGGGCGAGTGACCAACAAGCCCGCCAGATCGGCACCGTGAGTAACGCGACCGACGACATGGCCAAAGCCATCGACAATGTCTCCAAAGGCGCCCGCCAATCGGCAGCGGTTGCGCGTGAGTCGGTGAACCTGTCCAATGAGGGCGTTGCCTCCGTTCAAAACGTAATACGCAGCATGGGCGTCACGCGTGGCCATATCATGGACACGTCCAACCGCATTAAGCGATTAGGTGAGCGTTCGCAGGAAATTGGCGACATCGTCGAACTGATTAACGGTATTGCGGATCAAACCAATATATTGGCACTCAATGCGGCGATTCAAGCGGCCAATGCCGGTGAAGCGGGCCTTGGTTTCACCACCGTTGCCGACGAAGTACAACAACTGGCTGAACGGGTGGGATCGGCGACAAAACGGATTGAATCATTAGTGAAATCCATCCAACAAGACACCGCCAAAGCCGTGGTTTCCATGGAACAAAGCAGCACGGACGTGCAGCAAAACGCGTCAACGGCGGAGTCGGCAGGCGACGCCTTGTTGCGCATTGAAACGGTATCTAAACAACTGGCCGCGTTAATCTCCGATATTTCGCTCACAGCCACCGAACTCGCGGCCAACGCGGGGCAAGTCTCGTCAGCCATGACGGCCATCAAAAACGTCACCAACCAAAACCTGGCGGGCACCAAGCAAACGGCGGCATTAACGGGCAAACTGGCCTTACTCGCTAAAGAGCAAAGTGAGCGCGTCAGTGGCTTCAAGCTTCCCGAAGCAACAACCGAGAACCAAGTGTTGGATAACTACTGGGTATAAATTTGAGCCAAGCATTGCATCACACGTCGGAGCGACCGTACAACTGGGTTAAGCCAGAATTGGATAAAGGCCTTGTGCACGTGCGCGAGGCACTGGAACAGTATGGCACCAATTTAGGCGATTTCGCTCCCTTGCTAACGGCACTGGGTCCGCTGCACGAAATCCGTGGCACCTTGCTGATGCTCGAATATTACGGCGCCGCACTGCTCGCCGAAGAAATGGAACGGACGATCAAGGAAGTATTGTCCGAACGCGTCGCCCGCCGCGAAGACGCCTTCGAAGCCTTGGTTCACTCCGCATTAGGCCTGGACGGCTATCTTGATCGCCTTGCCCAAGATGGACGCGACGTCCCCCTTGCCTTATTAACCTTGCTCAACGATTTACGCGCCGCCCAGCAGAAACCTTTGCTGACGGAAAACGCGCTGTTTGCGCCGGATCTTTCCATACTTCCTAACATTCCACCCCCGCCACCTGGCAGTTCAGGCGGCGATACCAGCCTAATCGAAAACGCGCAAACTGTGCGCCCGTTTTATCAAGCCGCTCTACTCTCTTGGTACCGCGAACCCGGCAATATGCAGGCAATTAAGCAAATGAAGCTGATTGTCCGCAATTTGGAGACGGCGAGTCATACAGCGCGCACACGGCAAGTGATGTGGATCGCGGGCGGATTGTTAGAAGCGGTCGCCGAGAAGGGTGTTTCAGCCAGTGTGGCTGTACGCCTTTTGTTGGGACAATTGGATCGCCAAATCAGAAAAATTGCACTTGGTGAGGGCGACAGCATTGAACAAGCGCCCCCTGTCGAATTGCTCAAGAACATTTTGTTTTACGTTGCTCACGCAACGAATGACAGTCCGCGCGTCAACACGCTGAAAAGCGTTTATCAGCTCGACAAATTAACGCCTAGCGACCAGGATTTGCAACAAATACAGGGCAATTTATCCGGCCCGCGTTCACACACGCTCACTGCCGTTGCACACGAACTTGACAATTTGGTGCAGGACATCAAAACGGCCATGGAAGCCTGCATGCGCGACACGGCGCAAGACGCGGAAAAGCTCGCGCCTGCGCTCGAACCGTTGCGACAACTCGCAGATACGCTAGGTCTACTCGGCCACGGTCGCGCACGCCACGCGCATCATGCTTTCCTCATCGGCGCGACGGTGTCCCTCCACAATTTGCTTGACCGTCGCAATGCTGGCTTGCAGTGCATGGCGTGCGCGGCCATGGCCGAGTAGGCCCAGCGTATC
>JANOTC010000551.1:0-1924 GCA_031416175.1 Gammaproteobacteria bacterium | reverse complement strand
GGTCTACACCACGGGGAAAAAATGTGCCGCCGACTTCCTCGAAAACATCCGCATCGTCTTTGATGGGCATCTCCCGCGATGGAATTATCGCGCCATCCCTGTAGAAAGTGGTTTTCGGTAAGTTATGTTTGGCCAAATCCTCAAGACGTGCCCAAGGACGGGCGCGTTGAAAGTCATCGACAAAAGCGCTGGTGGAGTTGCGCTACTCAGCGCATTTTCTGCTTGGATGGCGTTTGGGTTAGTTGAAACGGCTAGTGACCTAAGCCAAACCCGCACGAAAAAGTCGCTCAAAATTCGCGGTGGAATACGCTGCCACTTGCTCTAGCGTTTCCCCACGTACATCAGCCACACGTTGCGCGACTAAACGCACATAGGCAGGTTGATTTTGTGCACCGCGATGCGGCAAGGGCGCGAGATATGGACAATCGGTTTCAACCAAAATACGGTCCGATGGCATCCGTTTCGCCACTTCGCGCAACGACTCGGCTGTTTTGAATGTAACAATACCTGAAAAGGAAATATAAAATCCCATCTCCATGGCGGCAGTGGCCGTTTCCCAATCTTCGGTGAAACAGTGCATCACACCACCGACCGCGTCCGCACCTTCTTCCGCCATAATGCGCAACGTATCCACACGCGCTTCTCGTGTATGAATAATTAACGGCTTACCGGATTCTTTCGCCGCCGCAATATGGCGGCGAAAGCGGTCACGCTGCCATTCGGTGTCACCTTCGGTACGGAAATAGTCCAAGCCTGTTTCACCGATAGCCACAACTTTCGGGTCCGCCGCTTTTGCCACCAAATCCGCCACCGTCGGCTCGGATTCCTCCACATGATTGGGATGAACACCCACCGAGGCGACCACGTCGGGAAACGCCTTTGCAATCGCCATAACACGCGGCCACGTTGCCATGTCCACGCACACACACAAAAACCCGCGCACGCCGGCAACATGAGCGGACGCACGATAAGTGGCAATCGCTTCGTCGGTGTCACCACCGCTGAGCATATTGAGATGACAATGTGAGTCGATTAACATGCGCGAATTCTACACCGTTTTTGTGGGGCGAGAAGATAGCTTCTCAAGTACGCCAGGCAATGTGGCTACGGGCTGGCAATATGCATCCCAGAGCTTGTTGCGAAATTTATTAGTGGGATCAATTTTCCGTTCGCCGCGAACGCATTGGTAGCTGCCTCGCTCATCTGATGATCTCCGGTGTTCGCTGGCGGGGCTTTGGCGGCGGGCGCGCGGCTCTCGACCAGCATGATGGACAGCCGACCGACCAATGTGCCGTCGGGATCGACCACCACGGACCAGGCTCGTTTGCGATACCTGAAAGTAACCCGTGTGCGTCCGGCGTCCTCGTTGATGCCGGTCTCGGCGACGCTGGAAACGTTGCCATTGCGCATCTGGGCCTTCAGCGCTGCGACCGTCAGGCCGAGCTTGGGCGCGAGCCGCTCGGCATCGACGGTGATCTCGCCGTCTGCGATGGTGATTGCTGTAGTTGAATGGGACAACATGCCTAACTCCTTCTTAAATTTATGCACCGCTCTCGACGAGTTCGACCGCTTCGTTTTCCATCCCCTGTTTCTTGGCTTGTATTTCCGTAATGCCCAGGTTGGCGGCGAACGTGCGTACGTCCTGCGAGATTTTCATCGAGCAGAAATGCGGGCCGCACATCGTGCAAAAGTGCGCCGACTTGGCGCCTTCTTGCGGTAGCGTTTCATCATGGAATTCGCGCGCCGTGTCCGGATCGAGACCGAGGTTGAACTGGTCTTCCCAGCGGAACTCGAAGCGCGCCTTGGACAAGGCGTTGTCGCGGATTTGAGCACCGGGGTGGCCCTTGGCAAGATCGGCCGCATGGGCCGCGATTTTGTACGTAATGACGCCCGTCTTGACATCATCTTTGTTCGGCAGGCCGAG
>JANOTC010000550.1:0-2251 GCA_031416175.1 Gammaproteobacteria bacterium | reverse complement strand
GTGGTCCGTTCACCGTGCCGATGCCAAAACAATAACCCGCGTCACGCACGTAGTCAACTTCGCGGTCGCCATACGCACCATAGGGGTAGGCGAAGCTCACCACCGGCGCGTCGAGAACGGCTTCCAGACTCGCCTTCGCCGCCGTTATTTCGTTGCGCGCTTGCTGATCCGTTAAGTCCGGCAAGCGGCGGTGCGTCATGCCGTGTGAGCCGACTTCGACCAAACCGCTCGCATGGCATTCGCGCAATTGTGCGTCGGTCATTAAGGGCGCAGCCGGTTCCCCTTTCACCACATCCCACGCATTTTCGCGTAGACTTCGATCACCGAGCGCATAAATTACAGCCTTCGCTCGATGCTTTTTCAGGAGCGGCAACAGAACCTCATAATTGTCTAAATAGCCGTCGTCGAAGGTCAAAATAACAGGTTTAGGCACGTGCACACCTTGCTGCAATTCGGCAAAGGTAACGGGCGTAAAACCACGCGAAATCAAGCTTCCCAGCTGAAAATCCATCTCTTCTGCCGTCACATACACATTGAACTTCGAATTCGTTAGCGGCTTGGCGACAACGCGGTGATACATCAACACGGGCATTTCAACAAAACGCCGCAAATAGGCGTCTAAATTCGCCTCTTCATAGACTTTCATTGTTTTTTGAAACACAAAATCTTCGTCATATTCTTGTAAGTAACGCACATATTCCGTCGTGGCGAAGGCTTCAGGCTGATCTAAAAGCAGCGTAATATCCCTCGCAAGCTGCTCATAGTCGATAGGCGAAGGAAGCTCACAATCACCGAAATTCGTCGCTTTCGCCCGTGCAATCGTTTGATCATTAATCGCACCCAAATAACAAGACTCACCAACCGCAATTAACGGCACCCGCGCGCGCATCGCCTCCAACGCAACACGACCACTGCCTATGACCAATTGATGTTGCTTCATTCGCTCGGCGACATCTGACACAAAGCCTGTCAATTCGACATTGGCAGGGATATTCGCGCGAAATTTCTCAGTGACCGGGCCACCTATAATCGTGAATTGCACCTGCGGAAAACGCGGCGCAATCTGAGTCATCACTGCCCAGGCAATATCACCTTTTGGGCCGGTGAGACGCCCCACCCACGCCACCTTAACTGACACCATTACGCACCACCGTGATCGACGCGTTGACGATGTTTAACTCAGCGCGCAAATGCTCAGCAAGGTGTTCGCACACCACCATAATGTGCTCACCATACACATTCCCGCGCTGACTACTAAAGTGGACATGTTGCCGACCGTGCACAGTCGACACGTAATTAACCGCAACGAACCGTCTAACAATATTGGCCACCCAACTCGCCGCACGAGAGTGAGCGTGAATAACATCCACTTTCTCAGCGCGACAAAATCGGATTAATGCAACGATATTCCGCACCCGCTGTACCCAACGGCGGTTATCAATCGACATGGAAACAAAACGTGCCTCGGCAGGAACATTGAGTGTGTCAGAAACAATAATGCAGGCGTGACCCGCCGCCGTCTGTTTGCGACACAAAACAGCCGCATACACTTCAGCGCCGGTGAGATGGGTTTGAGATAAAAGGTGCAAGATTTTCACGGCCGGTATGGTATCACGGCTGGCGCCCACTCTGCCGCGACACCTCAGCCTTTCAAATAACCCGCATACACCCCCGGATGCGACCCATCAATCACCGTGGCTTGAACCGCTTTTTCATAAAAGCCAAAGGTACTTTCCCCCACCCACCCCATCACCGCATACCCGTAACCTTTGAGTTTCATATCTAACAGACAAGCCTTCAAAAGTGCGCTACCCGTGCCATGACTGCGATGAAGAGGATCAACGCCCAGCGGCCCGCAAAAACCCAGCGCCGTAGCGTCGTAACAACAAAAGCCAATAATTTGCACTTCCCGAATGGCGATGAAACAACAGCGTACAGGTGAATTTAAACTCACCGTCACTTCGCTCGCCCAGCCTGGACCAAATGTCTGGCGCACCCATTCAACCACGCGAAAAATCTCACCGCCTAGGGGTTTGCGAATGACAATGCCTTTCACCTTCTGCTCGTCCAAAAATGCCCAATTATCTTCCAGGAAGTAAAGCTTCACCAATAAATCAGCGCAACGCATACGTCATATCCTGATTGAAGTGTATTTTACCTGTATACCTAGCCTAAGTGCCTGTAGCGCATAATCTCGGCCGGGATGTTGCCTAATGACATGATCTTATCGGCGGCGCCCAGTGCGATGGCC
>JANOTC010000549.1:0-3963 GCA_031416175.1 Gammaproteobacteria bacterium | reverse complement strand
GCGTGACGCCATCAGGCCCAGTAGCGCATAAGCATGAAAGCTTTTTGCCCATCCTTAATGGTTATGATGAAGAAACGATGAATTGGACTAGCTTGTCCGTTGTCGATAGCGATAATCCATCTCATATTATGCAAATTGACGCGTTAGACAAAGGCATTCAAGTATTTAACCATGGCCACTTCCATACTGGGACGTTTGACAAGAACACGTTTAAAATCAACAATTTTCATATGACTACGCTAATGTATGCGAAGAGTGATGGCTTTTTCCGCCTAGACTTATCCGAACGCGCGATGCCATACAAAGTTCAGGTGTCAAGTGAACCCAAGGCGGCTACCATTTGCCATGAGACGATGGTTCGGGGTAACGATTTCGTCAATCAAGATAACTCCCGGTTGGTATATAAGATTGGTGCGTTGGTCACTGCGACAGTCGTTACAAACGGTGTTTCCACCGACGTCACAGAATTAAAGTGCGATGGAAACACGTGGCATTTAGTTCGCCTAGGAATGGCGCCGACAGACGCGCCGCTTAATCCGCCGACCAGTCTTGCCCGCGTGATCGACGGCCTCTACCACGAAGATACAGGCGCGCTAATTGGATGGATTGCCGTCGATAACGGAAAATTAACGCGTTACGATGCCGATTTCGCCGTGGCGGGCCATGTTGCTACGCTGCCGAACTCCGTTCAAGTAGCCGTGGATGTGTCCGAATCCGTCGAAGTGTGGACGCGACTTGCAGATCGAAAAAGCGTCTTGATTCAGGTGGGAGAGCAATTGCTTCGATACAACCCGCTAACCGATCAAGCGACCGTGGTGTTTAGTTCGTTATCAGGAACTCGCACGCTGAAGCGTGAGCACTTTAGCGGTGCGGTGGACTTCTTTAGCGACGGAGCTGCCGTTTATTTCTTTTCGAAAGTAGGGAATGTGGCGTCGCTGAATCGACTGCCTCTTGATAGCGAGACAGCGACCCCGACGGTTTTGACAACAGAAAATGAAGGCCCGGCAGAGCTCAACTCGGCGGGTGGCGTAGTCAATGAACGTATTGGTTGGATTTATCTGACGAAAGACCAAGTGGCCTATGTTAAGGGTTATCCTTACAGCTCAGCGGATGAGAAAGCGTATGCCGACTACCAAGTAAAAATGGTGCATAAAACGAACGGTTCTGCTGCAGTGACGGCTGTCAGTACGGATACAAACCGTGCGCTCACTGCGCTTCGGGGCGTTGGCGACAAGCTCTATTTGTTTAGTTTAGACAAGGCAAGTTTGCACGCCGGACACAAGATGCGCGTCATTTCCGACGCCAATCCGAGTTCGGGAGGTGTGGTGTCTGACAACTTGCGTTTGGTCGGCGAGACCTATTCCGATGTGTTCGACCCCACGCAAAATGTATGGGCGCTAAAAACGATGATATTGCAAAAGGATCGACGACTTATCGCCTTTGACCCGGTATTAGAAAAGGAGCGGTTCGATATCGGCAAATTATCAGTAGGACAATCTGGCATGCCGAATTTTGCCTGGTCACGTGGCCATCAATTCGGGCTGCTGACGGTGGCAGGTGACGGCACATACGTAGGAAGTGTCTATTACTTTGACGCCGATGTGCCGAACTCGTTAGTCAACGTGGGTGCGTCAGGTAAGAGCGTCAATCACAAACCCAGCGTCGCGCCGCGTGGCGTTACGGTAAGTTCAGAGTAGAAAGGCTGGGGAAGCATCAAGAAGGGCGAGTCTGACGAAAAATCCGCCGCTCATGCAGGTCGCCTAGTTATCTAGGCGACCTACCTAAGAATCAATCCAATCGCTAAGTCGCGCTTAGATGATCGTAAGCGAAGGCAATACGACAAAAATAAACAATGCCATGCCAAGAAATATAAGAGGTACACCAACTTTATCCACGATCAACTCCTCCTCGTCAGTTATTTGCTCTCTTTGCGCTTCATCAGCGGCTAGAATTTTCCCGTTCAGTGCGCTAGTAAAAAGGAACACTGGCGATTCATTTCTGCCGCCACTACCATAACCAATGTTTCAGTCTCATGCAAGGATGAATTATGCGTTGCACGGTCTATAAAAGTTTGAAAAAAACGGAGGCTTATCTTTACGTGCGTGAAGGCGTTGAGTTTGAGTCATTGCCAGCGGCGCTCCGCGCCCAATTTGGTCGTGCCGAAGAGGTAATGAAACTAGACTTGCACGAAGGTCGAAAGTTGGCGCGGGAAGACGTAGTCACAGTGATGGCGAACCTTTCCGTTGGCGGATTTCACTTACAAATGCCATCGCCGGAGTTGGCACCGTTGCGGCCAAGGCAATAAAAAAGGCCGGGGGTTACCACCGGCCTTTCTAGGTCGCTTAGGTACCGACTGCGCTAGACGTTAGACATGCCAAAAATAGTGAGTGCAGCGACTATTGCAATGATATATAGGACATAAATTCCATCTTCGCCGTTAATGTCGCGTCTTTCTTTAGCCATGAGTCATCTCCTTAGGTGGGTTGAGTGAGTCGATCGCTTGCCAGGTAAAACTCACGCTTTAACCATAGCACTTCGCCGGTTATTAACGCAAGGAAATGCCCATAGAATCTTTACGTGTACTCATAAGTCCTATTTATCATAGGCGTATAAATCGCATGGAAATACCCGCGTAAAACAGTCAAGATTGTCGGATGAAATGTAAGTGTTTGGATTTTCTTTGGGCGAAAAAAAGGGGTGACCTAAGTCACCCCCTTTTTCTATCGACTCACACCGAGTGTTTACCTGGCAAGTAACACGCTTAGTGCATCATGTTCATGGCGAGAAAGCTCAAGGAAGTAACCATAATGGCGATGTACGCCAAATACAGAAAGTCTTCGCCCATGATGTGCTCTTTCTTTTTGCTCATTGTCGTCCCCCTAAGAACGCCGTGGATACCTATATTTTTGCCCCTATAGCTAGGCACATAAAACATAGCAAATCACTCATGTATTGTGCAACTACTATTTTCGCTTTTTGCACACGGCGGAATATTCATTGGTCGACGTTATTTCGAGCATAGAAAGCGTTTGTTCATTTATAATCGCACCGTTTCGTGTCCCATGTTCATAAGGACTTCCCATGGCAATTACCCCAGAATTGGCGCAGACGGTGTTTGACCGGGCCGACTGTTTGTTTGATCAAGCCGAAGTGCGCTTGGCGCTCGATAATATGGTGGGGGCATTGGGTGATCGACTGAAAGGGAGAAATCCCTTGGTATTATGTGTGATGACGGGCGGGATAGTTGTAACGAGCGAGCTGGCTCTACGCTTGCCGTTTCCGCTTGAAATTGATTACGTGCATGCAACCCGTTATGGCGATCTCACGCGTGGTGGGCAATTGAAATGGATCGTGGAACCGCGTAAGTCGTTGGCAGGTCGCACTGTTTTGGTTGTGGATGACATTCTTGATGAGGGCCAAACGCTGGGCGCAATTATGGATTATTGTCGAGCAAAAGGGGCAAAAGAGGCGATTAGTTCTGTCTTGGTCGATAAGCAACATGACCGAAAGCAGGGATTGAAAAAAGCTGATTTTGCGGGCCTAAATGTGCCAGACCGGTACGTTTTTGGCTATGGTATGGACTACAAGGGGTATTGGCGCAACGCTCCAGGAATATATGCAGCACAAACACAAGATGAGTGATTTAGCGATAATCGGTGGCACCGGGCTTACCACCTTAAAAAACCTGGAAATAGTCAAGCGTGAGATCGTGCAGACGCCGTACGGCGAACCGTCCGGTCCGCTCACGCATGGGCGCTTGGCAGGTAAAGACGTTCTGTTCTTGCCTCGGCATGGTTATGGCCACACCATTCCACCGCACAAGATTAACTACCGTGCGAACATCTGGGCACTACGCGACGCGGGGGTAAAGAATATTATCGCCGTTGCTGCCGTCGGAGGAATCCGCGCGGATATGGTGCCAACGCGGCTGGTGGTGCCCGATCAATTGATCGACTACACCTG
>JANOTC010000548.1:0-2344 GCA_031416175.1 Gammaproteobacteria bacterium | reverse complement strand
GTCAATTGAAGTGTTTGACGGGATTCGTTCCAGTTCTTTGGCTGATCGTTCGCAATTTTACAAAGATCTAGCCAGTGGTCCGTTCTTCGGGGCTAATAGGGTCGGCGCTAAGGTTTCGCAGGGTATGATTGACTCATTTTGGCTGCAAGGAATGCAAGCTGGGCACAAGAATACCTTCGATTGCATCAAAGCATTTTCAGAGTCTGATTTCACGGCAGACCTCAAAAAATTCGATGTGCCCACCCTGATTATTCACGGCGATGACGACCAAATCGTGCCCATAGGTGCTTCCGCTTTAGCCTCGTCGAAACTTATTAAGGGTGCCACGCTAAAAGTCTATGCTGGCGCCCCGCATGGCCTAGTTGACACTCATAAAAATCAGTTAAATGCTGATCTTCTGGCATTCGTTAATACGTGAAGATGGATGAATGACACCGGCCTAAGTCGGTGTCATTTCAATCTGCGGAACGGCCTTCTCACCTTGCAGTCATCGCATATTAGTCGTGCCCGCTCGCGGCGCTACGTTGGTTATCTCACCGCAATTTAAATCGCGCCATTGTTAAAAAATTACCCTAGTAACTGTCTGCACCTGTCAATGATCAATTCTATGTGCGCTGGAGCACGGTGAATAGTTTTCGAAATCGCTATTCTCGCTTGGCTGGAATACGAGTCAACGATTGTGATGTTTATTTGTAGTTAGACGGAGTTGGCGGCAGAAATGCCGGCGACACGACCTATAGTTTTAAGCGTGAAACGTTGCTTTCGTGAAATTCGGTGTGTTGAAATTCATTTATAACGAAATATTGATGGGGAGAAGTTCATGGACACGAAGTTAACCTATAGAGAGAAATTGGAGCAGCAGCTCAAAGAGTGGGATGCGCAAATCAATTTATTTGCTGTTAGAGCGGCAAGCGCGCGCATAGCCGCAAAGATTAAAGCTGAACATGGCATTGATTGCCAACAAGACGGTCTGGCGTCGGCGGCGGTAGATAAAGTTTCTGCACCGGAGCCAATACACGTCCACGGTGAGAAAGAGCACAAAAAGGCGGAGAATCTATTTCAACTTTTGCCAGTGGCGGCGTTAACATTGGCCGTATTAACTGCCGCAGGGTGTGCAATTCAAGCGCCCGAAGAATCGCTTAAAACTGACGACGTAGAGCTAGCGCTCGCATCCGAAGTTGAAGAAGAGCGGCGTGTAGAGAGTTTCAATAATATTGCTGTTTCCGCGAATTTTGATCCAGCGACGGGTCAATTGGTAGTCGCTGGCCAACTTCCGCGGCAAGCCAGTGTCCGTGTTGAAAACGGGGCAACGAACCAGTTGTTAGGGATAGCACAAGCGGTGTCTCCGTTCGCCGTTGACAGTGCCAGCTCCAGCGGCGCTCAAGTGGCAACCGTCGGCGTGGCGCCTTGGCAGCTCGTGTTAACCGCGGCGCAACTTGCTGAATTGCGGCTCACTACGGTTCCCTGTACTTTACGCCTACAGACGCCGCAAGGAACAGTGTTAGTTCCGGTGCAGTCGACTGTTTCCGCCGGACAAACGCTTGCCTGCGCTAACGGCACGACCGGACAAGCGCAAGTGCAAGGCGAGCCGCTGGTCGTCACGCGTTCGACGTGGAATTCACAAACTGGCTCGTTGATCGTTGCTGGGAGTGGCGCGGGGCCACGTCAAACGGTAACGTTCTTAGATGTTTCGAGCGGCCAAGTAATTGGGATTGACGAAGCAAATGCGACTGGCACGTTTCGGTTGCGCTTGACCAGCGTGGCCAGTCCGCCATGCGAAATTCAGGTGGTAACCGATTCGCGTGAAGTTATTGCCGATGTGGAGGGTGCGCCGCTGGCTTGCGGTGTGCCGGGCGCGGTAGTAGGCGCAACCAATCTTGCACCTAATACAATTATTACTATTCCTTCCACGGAGAGTATGGTTACGTTAGGAACAACCGTTCTTTTCGACGCCATCGGCATCGATCCAGACAATAACATTCCACTCACATATAAATGGAGCTTTGACGGCGCGGGTCCAGATTCATTCCTGCGTAGCCCGACAATGAAATTCGACCGAGGTGGCGTTTATCGCGTTTCTGCTACCGTGACGGACGCGCTGGGTGCGAGGGATTTGACGCCCGATGTACGCACCATCATCGTTCAGGCCGCGTCGACTGGGCCAATTGGTTCTGTTTTAGCACCCAACGGGCAAATTTTACTTCCAGCCGCTAATGTGACGGTGAATGTAGGCCAGGGGGTCAATTTTTCGGCTGTGGGCAGTAGCGTAAGTGGCTTGGCGCTAACCTATGTTTGGAATTTTGGCGGCGCTGCAGCAAATGTGGCCTCGCAAAACCCAGGACCG
>JANOTC010000547.1:0-4959 GCA_031416175.1 Gammaproteobacteria bacterium | reverse complement strand
AGTTACGGACAGTTGTATTCGGGCGGCGGGAGCGCCTCCAATGCCACGTCTGAAACGACTATGTATACGTCAGGTTCTAACATCACTGAATTTAAAGCGCGGGTTGCTCTAAACGCAGGTCAATTCAGTAATATCCAATCCGGGGCAGTTGCGAATGCATGGTCGGCTGCGTCGACCTACGCTGGCTGGTCGTCTTCATCGTCTTATGCAAGTGCGTATTCTGCCGCATGGGCTGAGCTGCTGTCGCAATCTGTGGTGTATCTTGATGTGACCGCACACTATAAAAAGAAGCCGGGTACCAATGATCTGCAAATTGTCATTGATAAGGCAACGGGCTATCTGTCTTGCGGTGGCTACGGCTATCCCTATGCGTCTACGTATTCTTATGCTTACTAGTATGTTGGAGAAAAATTTGCTCGCGGGCGCTTAAAATGTTGAACATGTTGCATCATGATTTGTCGTAGCTGACAAAAGCCGCACTCCCAAGTGCGGCTTTTTCTTCACCCTCACATCCCACCACCTACCACAATTCATCCAAGCACGCGGCGAGTTCAACGTTCTTTTTAATGCCGAGTTTTTCGTAAATTGATTTAATTTGGTTGCTCACGGTGTTAGCGGATTTGCCGATGGTTTCGGCAATTTCGCCGCGATCATATCCTTTTGCGTAAAGGCGTGCGACGGTGAGCTCAGTCTCCGTTAAAACATCTATCGGACTGCGCGCACGCGCCGCCTTCCTGTTTTAAATACGGCAGCGCGCTTGCATCACGGCTTCCACTAAATGCGGGAACAAACGCTCTTTCAATTGCCTTTCGGCTTCCGTCCACGCGTTGGTTGGGTCAGAGCGAAATAGTGTTAGGAAATGGCCTAGGCCAAGTTTCGGTTCGGGCAGTGCGGTGCTCAGCATCTGCGCTAAGCCGTATTTGTGTTCGAAAGCGCGGATGGGCGCGTAGCGTGCCGTGGCCGAGTCGGGATCGTCCCATGTTGCGAATACAGTTCGCCCCGATTGGGCCGCAACGCGTTGCGCTAAAAAATCCAGATTCTGCACCTGTGCATAGTCTTGCATCATGGCGCGCGGTAGGGCATCCAAATAATAACTGCCGACCACGGTTCCGCGTTCAGAGTTAGCGCCCAACCCCCAAACTGCGCTATCAAATTTAAGCCACGGCTTAATGAGCTTGAGTGCGTAGTGGTGGAAATCCTTGAACTGAGCCTGTCGTGCCCCGCGATAGAGTCGTCGGCATAGGCGAAACCGCAAATCCATTTCAGAAAGTCGTCTCGCCAGGATTCCTTCCATTCGATGTGCTGGTTTTCCTTTATGTGAGGCAAATCCTCCCGTTGAGCAGGCGCTGCATAGTGCCATGCGTGAAATTCTGCCTGACGCGTTCTGGCTGGACGACGGCGCTCATGTTTTCATCCTCGAATCAAATTCATGATCAAATGAATCATCAATTCCTTTTGCGCTGGATCGCTTTGCGCCACTAGCAAGGCGATTGCGGCCAGTGCGTTGTCGTTGATTTTCAGTTCGCCGCTAGCTTTTAGGTGGTGGCGGTTGCGCTCCAGAAACCAGATGAACAAGAATGCGCCGATGCGTTTGTTGCCGTCGCTGAACGGATGATTTTTTAATCACAAGATACAACAGATGCGCTGCTTGGGCTTCTGCGCTGGGATAAAGATACTCGTCGCCGAACGACTGTACGATATTGCCCAGAATCCCGGCAAAGCTGTCGTCTTTTGGTGTTCGGCGTATGTTCCAGTTGGCGGATATTGTCTTGTTGCAATCGCAGCCGTTCTTCGTTCAGGGTGTAACCGCGAACCAAGTGTTCCTTCAAGCGTGCCGTGGCCCATTGGCGGAACTGCGTGCCCTGGCGCGACTTGACTCGATACCCGACGGAAATGATGACATCCAGACTGTAGAACGCTACCGGCTTGTCAGCGCCAGCAATATGCATTTTTTGCATATTGCCCTGTTCAGTCAACTCGCTTTCCTGAAAAACATTGCGCAGATGCCGGGAGATCACCGATTGATCGCGCCCGAATAACTCGACGAGTTGCGCCTGCGTCAGCCATACCGTGTCTTGCTCGAAGTGAACGGTGATGGCCGTAGCGCCCTCCGGCGTTTGATAAATTTCAATCGCGTTCATACCAGCCGCATCCTCCCGGTGAGCAGTTCCTGCATCATGCCCTGCTTGAGGCTGCGGGCCTTGGCGAGGAGTTGTTCCAGCGATTCGATGAGCGCATCCGCATCGCTCAAGGCCTCGGCGATGGCTTCTTGTTCGGCTTTGGTGGGCGGAACAGCCAGCGCACCCAAGCTCTGGGCCTGCCAATTATAACCAGGTTTCAGCGCCAAGCTCATTGCAATCTCTCTTCGGAATCCCACATTTCACGATACGCGTAGATGTACTGCACCGTCGCAGTTGGATCAATCAGGAAATAGCAGCGGCAAAGCATTTTATAGAGCTGGAGCGCGGGTTCGTGGCCACAGAAATCGAGCAGGCCATCCAGGGTACGCTCGATGTGGCGAACATCGGGATTGGGCGAACGCACAATGGCGTCCACAATGGGGGTGTAGTCCAACACGGCCTGTTGATGCAACGTTGCAAGGTTCCCCGCGAGATCTTTTATGGTTTCGAGCACGGCGGTGTAATCGCTCATGGCGTGGCCTTGCGTTCAGTCCACAATAAGTCAAACACTGTCTGCCTTACCGTGGGTGCGCACGTGATCGAGCAGGTCGTAATACACAGCACGATGCTGTTTGAAATACAGGCTGAGATAAAACAAGCGGTTACACAGGGGAAAATCTTCACGCAGGCGGGACATGCCGTGCTCCAGCGCGGCGTTACGCTGCATGGCACTTGATCCTTGAATAAGAAAGCTCGCTATTAAAGAAATTTATACTTTTTTTAATAATAAACGTTGCTGAGCCAAAATCCAACGGAAAGCAGGCCGCCCGCCGAACCCATTCACCAGGCAAACCCCATTTTCGCCAGATGCTGGATTCTTGTTTATCGACAACAACAATGCAGGCCGGAATGCCTGTGCCATAAAAAAGGTTAGCGGGCAATCCGATAATGCCCTTGATGTAAGCCTTGCGAATAAGCGATTTGCGGATGTCGGCCTCGGCGCCGCCGCGAAACAATACACCGTGCGGCAGGATGCGCGCGCCTTTGCCAGTAAATTTCAGCGAGCGGACGATGTGTAAAGGTAAGCGTAGTCGCCTTGCTTGTTAGGCGGCACGCCAAATGGCTGGAAGCGTTCGTGCGGATCGTGCAGCGCGTCGATACCGGTGCTCCAGCGTTTGTCGGAGAACGGCGGATTCGACTTTTTTGATCGTAACAAATTGTTTTAAAAAAAGTTTTTAAAACAACCCTCAAAAATGTCACACCGAAATGTAACACCCGTAGCGAGTAAGACACTAGCGCCTTTCCAGGTCGGATTCAAGTTTTTTGAGGAAACATGGGCTTTTTCTGTGGCGTCCTCATAGTAACTCGGTGCCCAACCAGACCAGCAGCGGGAGGCGTTCCGCCATCGCCATCATCGACGACTTGTGTCATGAGCGAGTGGGCGCTGACTTGCCCATCAAGGCTCAGGTCGGCGGTGTTCCAGGTTTTATTTAGTTCTACAAATAAAACAAAACTTTATCTAAGCAATTAATTTCAATCATCCGGCTTGAAACTGACTGGTTTTTTTGCGATAGTTAATACATGGCGATATCCCAGTCCAATAGTTCAATGCGTCGTCTACTTGAGGCATTGCCGCGTGGAGAGCCGGTCGAAACTTCGACCCTGGCCGAGAATGGTGTTTCCCCGCAGTTGGCGTCCTACCTTGCCAAAAGCGGATGGCTGCAACACCTGTCGAGGGGCGTGTACTTGCTCGTCGGCGATCAGCTTAGTCGCGATGGATGTTTGACCTATTTGGCGCGGCGTACGCCTGGCTTGCATGTGGGAGGGAAAACGGCGCTCGCTTGGCGGGGTGTACGACACAACCTGATTACCCGCGAGCAACTCGAACTCTGGGGTAATCAGCCGGTGCGTTTGCCGGCTTGGTTGACGGTGCGCTACCCATGCTACTACCAGACTACGCAACTATTCGATGGCGAACTCCCGCCCCAATTTGGACTACAACCGTTGCCTGAAAC
Source organism: Gammaproteobacteria bacterium (assembly GCA_031416175.1). Taxonomy (GTDB): domain Bacteria; phylum Pseudomonadota; class Gammaproteobacteria; order S012-40; family S012-40; genus JANOTC01. Next base: position 824 of record JANOTC010000547.1, on the reverse strand, counting down.
GCCGAATGGCGCCCTGGTGTCTGTCCCGGAGCGTGCGTTATTGGAGATGCTAAGCAACGTCGGCAAGCATCAATCGGTCGAAGAGGCCCGACATCTGACCGAGGCCTTACGCAATCCCCGCTCGGAAGTGCTCGATACGCTTCTTGCCCATTGCACCCGAATCAAGGTTGTCCGGCTGGCGCGCCAGTTTTCCGATGAACTCGAATTGTCGTGGGCTAATATTGTCCACCCCCATAGCCACCGCATGGGAAGCGATCGACGCTGGATGTTGCGCACTCGCAACGGCGAACTCTTGAGCCTGAAGAAATAATGGATCATCAATACATCGAGTCCGTCCGCTTGCTGCTCGTGGCCGACTTTTTCGATTAGCGCGCGTTGGAGCGGATTCATCGGGCACCCCTGGTGCGTGAAAAAAGCTTACGTTCCGTTATCGGAAATCGCCGCATGGCTAAGCTCGGCATGACGATTATGCGCAAGCTGAACGGTAGGAAGCATGACGCGAAGTAAGTGCATTCGGAAACACTGGCTAGTCAGGAGTTCGCGCCAGTAAGGCCAGACGTGGTAGGCCACGTTCTTCAACGAGAATTCGTCGATGCAGGATTTGTCCAGGTCCGACTTTAATAGGTATTCGGCGATGAATTCGGCTTCGATGATTGCCTTTACGGAGCTAGCCTCATCCGCGATTTTTTCATCGACCCAGCGCGCACCAACATCGACGACTATGCGCAGTATTTTGTTTTTGTTGTCCAGCACACCGACGACCGACTGTTTGACATTGTACTTAAATTGAACTGCCAATGTTTCGATGTTGGCATCGTATTTCG
>JANOTC010000546.1:0-2297 GCA_031416175.1 Gammaproteobacteria bacterium | reverse complement strand
TGCCATTTTGTTATGAAAGGACATTCCCTTCGGTATTATGGTGGCCTCATCCGCTCCAGGTTTCTTTTTCATGGTCATATCGGCGTGCGTGAATTTCTTGAGGTAATCCTGATGAAGTCGTCCCGCCCATGAAAATCGTGTCCTTAGCTCTCGTTATTGTCATTCTTTTGATTGCCTTGAGTTTTTCTGCTGTTAACGCCCATGCGGTAAAATTGAATTACTACGTCGGTAGCGTCGAGGCGCCGTTGGCGTTGGTGTTGGTGTCTACGTTTACCTTAGGCGCTATGTTCGCATTGGCCGCCATGCTGAGAGTCCTCATTGGCTTGCGCTTGGATTTAATGCGGGTTCGCAAAACACTTAAGCAACGCGAACAAGAACTGTCTAGTATTAGATCCATCTCTGGAAATAAGATAGGCTGACATGGTCGATCTCTTGTGGTTTCTTTTACCCGTTGCCGCCTGGTCAGGTTGGGTTGCCGCCACGCGTTTCCATTCTAAGCGCCAGGCAACGCGCAAGCCGGATGATTTAGAGCCGCGCTATTACGAAGGCCTAAATTACGTATTAAACGAACAGCCGGATAAAGCGATTGATGTATTCCTGCGCATGCTGGAAACCGAAGACGATACGGTTGAGTTGCATCTCGCCGTCGGTGCGCTTTTCCGTCGTCGTGGCGAAACAGAGCGGGCAATTCGCATCCACCAAAGTCTGGTTAATCGTCCCCGATTGGAGCGCAGTCATCGTGATCTTGCCCTTTTGGAGCTGGGACGAGACTATTTGAGTGCAGGCTTATTGGATCGCGCCGAGGCGGTGTTTGCCGAAATTCAGCATTCGCCGACGGTGGGGGAAGCGGGATTAAAACATTTAGTCGACGTGTACCAACAGGAGCGCGATTGGGAAAAAGCGATTGATGCTGCCCAGCGCTTTGAAGTGGCTTCCGGGCAAAAGCAAGGCGCAATGGTCGCCCATTTTTACTGCGAGTTGGCCGAATCCGTGTTAGCGAGTGGCGGTGCGAATGCGGGCACCGATGACGCAATGCGGTATCTTGTTTTGGCTAAAGCGGCAGACCCTTTATGTGTGCGCACGTATCTTTTGCAAAGCCGCGTGGAATTGCGCTTGGGGCGGCCGCGCTTTGCACTCACCATTTTGACTACCTCGCCCGCGACCCGTGGCGCCGTTCTGGCGGAAACAGTCGATTTGCTGATGCAGTGCTATGAACAACTTGGCTCTTCGAGCGACGTCGGTCGTACCATTCAAGAGTTGCTGGCGCACGATGTGAGTGGTCCGGCCATGTCAGGTTTGGCGCGCTTGCTGGAGTCGCAGCACGGGCCTGTACTCGCGCGCGAAATGGTGGGTGCATGCATGGAGCGGGCGCCGTCGCTTGATGCGCTACATCGTTATTTGGGGTTGTTAGGTAATAAGTCGGATCTCGACTTGCGCGTTTCTGTGGACACGGTATCCAAAGTGGTGGGAGAGTTAGTCGGCCACGCCCCGCGTCACCGCTGCGAGCGTTGCGGTTTTACCGCACATTCCATGCATTGGCAGTGTCCGAGCTGTAAGTCATGGGGTCGCGTTAAAACCTTGTAGTGGGTGAAGGTCATCAATAAGATATGCAAATGAACTCTCGGCTGATTGTTGCGTTGGATTTCCCCAGTCAAACAGCAGCGCTTAGTGCGGCGCGGCAGCTAAACCCCGCGCTTTGTCGTGTCAAAGTGGGCAAGGAGCTTTTTACGCGATGCGGTCCGGCCATTATTGATGCGCTGCACAAATTGGGCTTCGAAGTTTTTCTCGATCTGAAATTTCATGATATTCCGGAAACGGTGAAAAAGGCTTGCCGTGCCGCAGCTGATCTCGGCGTGTGGATGATAAACGTTCATGCCTTAGGTGGCCTGCGGATGATGGTCGCCGCAAAAGAAGGTGTTGATGCCGTGGCCCGGCCACCCATTTTGCTCGCCGTGACAATTTTGACCAGTATGGGCGAAGCTGATCTCGCTGAAGTAGGTCTGCCGGTTCCGCCGCTCGATATGGTTTTGCGTTTGGCCAATTTGGCGAAGTCAGCGGGACTGGGTGGCGTGGTCTGTTCAGGCCAAGAAGCAAGCATGGTGCGAGATCGCGTCGGCGCGGATTTCTTGCGGGTGACGCCAGGAATACGCCCCGCGTCGGCGTCTGTCGATGATCAAATACGTGTTATGACGCCTTCGCAGGCGTTGGCGGCTGGAGCGAACTATTTAGTAGTCGGGCGGCCAATTTCCCATGCGCTTGACCCTGCAATCGCGCTGGCGGCGATTGTGGCTGAGATG
>JANOTC010000545.1:0-1736 GCA_031416175.1 Gammaproteobacteria bacterium | reverse complement strand
TGAAGGCGTAAATGAGTGTGCGCATGAAATTTCCTTTTTGGTTGGATGCAAAAAATACAATGCTTGGTGTTATGTAGCCTTTAATAAAGCACTCGATGCTTCGCTCATGTCATTTCCGCTGAACGCCATGAGTTGCGATAGCTCGGCAACATAGGCCACGAGGGCGGCACGTCCAGTCGGCGTTAAACGAAAAGTTGTTTGCGGGCGTCCAGTGGTGACAGCCTCCTTTTGCGATTCCACATAATCAGCTTCAATAAGCTTGTTCAGGTGCGCATCCAAATTGCCGTCGGTCGCACGCAGCACGCGCTTTAATTCAGAAAAAGTTGCCTCGCCGCGTCCGGATAGAAAGGCGGCAAGCTGGGTGCGTAGCGGCTGGTGCAATAAAGGGTCGAGTGCGGGTAATGGCGTGCTCATTAGCGCGGCTCCTTGTGTTGAAAAACGACATGCACGCGCATCACGGGCTTGCCATCTTCTAGTTGGGTCGTGATGCGATCTGCGCGCAATAAGAGCGTGCCGTCACTTACTTTGGACCACTGCGTTTCATCAAAGCGGAAACGACCATCGGCGATCCCATCGCGCATAACCACTTCCAACGGCTGATTCAGCGTGATCGGCAGCGCTGCTTCTGATGCAATCTTAAGTTGGTTGCTTTCTAGCTTAATTTTCAGCGGGATGATGGAGCCAGCAGGGATTTTGACAATTTGAATATCTTTCGTGGCATGCGGATCAGCGGCCGGGAGTTGCGAAAACCATATGGGCGGTATCGCCACCACCGCTAACCACAAGGTCAAAGCCAAGAGACGGCCTGGTATCTGTACACCCATATTGCGCCCTGCCATCCAACCGACCAAGGGCATGCCGATTGCAAAGCAAGCAGCAGTTAACCAGCGTGCGGTTTGTAGCGGCAGTCCGACGACAAGCCCTGTGACGCCTAAAATAATAATCGCGATGCCGATCCATTCCGTCAGCGGCCGCGAGAACAATCCGAACAAATAAATCCCGAGGCCGAGCAAAACCGTCCACAGGGCAAAAACCATGGCACCGCCGCCGTAAAAAAACATAGCGCAGGAACCGAGCACGCCCATTGTCATGAGCATCCACCAAGCGCGCGTGATTTGTTCTTGGGCGAAAGGCAGTGTCTCTTCTCGCGCTTGGCGCGCGCGTCGCGTCAAGCGCTGATCTAGCCAAGCCGTACCGGCGATCCAAAAAGTTAACCAGAGCAGTAGTGCTAAAGCGTGCTGGTGCAGATCGGGAAACAATTCATTGTTGACGAAACGATCAGTGGCCACGCACAGCAGACCGCCCACCCCGCCCCAAAGCAGCAAGGTATGGCGTTCCAAGTGCAAACTGCGGTGGCCTTTAGCCAACATGGATTGGATGACTTCAAGGCGAATTTCAGCGGTAGACATGCGTAACTCCTTAACTCTGGATTACAGAGCATGGACTCTGCAATCCAGAGTGTCAAGATGCCTTGCGCTTTATTTTGCTAAGAGCGGGGTGAATAATAGGTGTCTACAGTGGGCTATATTGAGCCGGCCAAAAAATGTTTTAACGCACGCGTTACGAGCGCGACGTAGGGGTAGCGCCAGCATCCCTGCCGGCATCAGAACCTGCTAGCAGAGTGGGTTGCCGGCAGGGATGCCGGCGCTAGTGCGCTCGTGAAGGCGCGCTCATTGTACGGTGGAAGTCTGTGCCAGGGTAAGCCAAGACCTTGTAGCTGAAGGTAACTGCGTCGC
>JANOTC010000544.1:0-8024 GCA_031416175.1 Gammaproteobacteria bacterium | reverse complement strand
ATGCGTTTAATCGTTACCTACGGCTGTTCGTTAGTTAAGGGAAATTAGTTTCCTTTAACTTAGGTGGCGAGTAAGTTAAGGGACTTAGCTGCTACTGGCTGAACGTAGGGACAAGCGCCAGCTTCGCTGAAAGGATTAGGGAATACCTGTTAAACACGCCATTTGGAAAATCGGCGACCAACCCGAGCCATTGATCACCCGGCAATCCATTTGAAGGCCTTAAAGTTGTGAAAGCACTGTTTGTTGCATGGCAAGATACGAAAACTCGGCGTTGGGCGCCGGTTGGTCGGTTGACGCAAGAAGACGGTGTTTACCGATTTGTCTACACGCGTGGGGCGGAGGAAATGCCATCGTTCCAGCCATTCGGGCGGATGAACGATTTACACGAGTCATACAAATCTGACGAGTTGTTCCCAATTTTTGCGAATCGAGTTCTGGCCAAGAACCGTCCAGAACACAACGAGTACTTAAAGTGGCTGGGCTTGTCTGAATCTCGATACGATGCACTGGAAGAGCTTTCACGTACGGGAGGACTCCGCGCCACCGATTCCCTTGAAATCTTCCCTTGCCCAGAACCGACAGGCGAAAAAAACTACGAAGTGTATTTTTTCTGCCGGGGATTGCGGCACCTGCATGCTGAAAATCAGGAGCGTGCGCGACAGTTGAAGCCCGGTGAACGGCTGTACCTAATGCAAGACTTGCAGAATGCGGCTGACAGCATGGCATTGCTAATGCGCACAGGAGATCCAATCACGCTTGTAGGTTATTCACCCAAATACTATTCGGCCGAGTTTACGCAATTGATCAAAGTCACGAGCCCAGATCAGGTAAAAATTACCGTCGAGAAAGTTAACAGCGATGCGCCGATTCAATACCGCGTGCTTTGCAAGTTGGTAAGCCCATGGCCGTCAAACTTTTCTCCCTGCACTACGCAAGAGTTCGAACCGTTGGCGTAAGGCAATCGTTGCATCACATGTAATGGCGTAATCGTTCAGCGCGTGTTTTCTGGATCGCGAAAATCGCTCGGAACTCTTTCAGGCATTTCAGCGCGGAGACGAAAAATTGCTCAGTCGAGCGTGGCTAGTCGATCTCTGCGAAAGACTTTGTAGCCTGGACGAAAAATGCTGTGCCAGAAAAGCGAGTGCCGCCCGAAGGCGGCACCGTAACTCCTTCTACACATGGTAGACGAGCTAAAGGAATTATCGGATTCGCCGGCCAGAAACTCAAGGGAAATTTTCTGAACGTGGTGAACGGCAGCAATGAGGTACGCTTTGTTGCATTGATGCGAGCTGGACGATTTTTGGAGTCGGATTTGAATAAGCTGGCCTGCCGCTACGCAATTTTGCGGTTTTTGCCTTATACAGAAACCGGTGAGTTTGCCAACGTCGGTGTGGTATTGGCATGTCCGGCCACCGGGTATTTTGGTTTTAAGCTTGAGACGCGGCGCTACGCTTTTACTGCACTGATTCACCCCCGGGAAGCCATTTTGCGTTTTGGTGACGCCCGGGTGACGACGATTTCGCGGTCAGATTCCCATTTGTACAAGTGATAAATGATCGCCCAATAAAGATCATTAAACCGTTCTTTCTGGCCCAAAATGAGACTGCCGATATTTTTAATCATTGCGACGTTTGGTTAGGCAAGCTCAAACGGCTCAGGCAAAGGCAGATGCTTCCAGACAATGTGTTGTTCGCAATAGAATCTCCGCAGGAATCTGACGCAAAGCGATACAAAGCCTACGACGATGTGCGCAAGGAATTGTTGGATTATGCGGAAATTACGATGGCAGGCAACGAAATTAGCATCGTTGATTTTGCTCAAAGGGCATAGCGCGCCGCAAAGGCGTATGTCACCACGCCGACGGCCAATGCGCTGATCCGGGATTTCGAAAAGGCGGCAGCTTCTACGGGCAAGTACTGGGCGACAACCGGGACGGGCTTCTGTGTTTAATCGTTACCTACGCTTGTTTGCTAGTTAACGGAAATGCATTTCCCTTAACTTAGAGATCGCGTAAGTTGGAGAGTGCTTGGTCAGGACGATACTCCCTTCAGGCGATGAATTATTGATCTTTATCCTATAACTGATAAAATATGATTTAACGGATAGACAGAGATAAATCGTGATCCACTTCTCTCGATTACCCCTGGCCGTTCAGTTGGCCGACGCGCTCCTGGGGAATACGATATTCAGCGATGCGCACAATGGCCTATTTCTGGCCGCACCGCGTCGAACCGGGAAAACCACGTTTCTTCAATCCGACCTAAAGCCGGAGCTGGAACGTCGCGGTGTGATCGTGGTTTATCTCGACCTCTGGGCTGACAAACGTCGCGATCCGGGTGGGCTGATTTCCGAAGCCATCGGTCGAAGCTTGGAACCCCATCTGGGTATTATCGCTAGGACCGCCAAGAAATCCCGTGTCGAGAATGTGAGCCTGGCCGGCTGGCTCAACCTCGATTTGAGCAAGATCGGTAGGCTCGACGGTGCGACATTGCCGGACGCCTTGCGGGCCTTACACGAAGCAGCCTCGGCCCCGGTTGCGCTCATCATTGACGAGGCCCAGCACGCGCTAACTAGCGAGGCGGGTGAAGCGGTGATGGCCGCGCTCAAGTCCGCCCGAGACCAGCTCAACAGCCCTGGTCGGATAAATCTTGTGCTCGTGATGTCCGGCTCCGATCGAGACAAGTTACTACGTTTGGTCAACAATAACGGCGCTCCGTTTTTTGGCTCGCAGATCCAGCGCATGCCCGAGCTGGGTCCAGATTTTATCGCTCATATCGCTCGACTCGTTGAGGTTCAGCGCCCTGAGTTGGTACCCGTGGATCAGGACGCATTGTTACAGGCGTTCCAACGGTTCGGCTATCGCCCCCAGTTTTTCATGGAAGCTCTTGGCCAAGCGCTCAGTCCGCTATCAGGTGTCTCAGGTCGCTTTGAGCACGCCGTACTTGAGGCGGCCCAACAACGCCAACAGCAAGATGAAGCGCAAATGGAATCCGAATATCTTGGCCTCAAGCCGCTGGAGCAGGCCGTTTTGTGGCGTCTACTTGAGCAAGGTCAACGCTTCCGCCCCTACGATGGGGAAACGTTGCGTTTCTACGAACAATCAATCAGCAAAAAAGTAAGCGCGCAACAGGCTCAAAATGCACTAGAGTCGCTTCGCCAACGGTCTCCTGCCGTGGCCTGGAAATCGGCGCGCGGAGAGTACGCCGTCGATGATGCCGCGATGCACAGGTGGTTTGAGCACCGAGTTCAGGCTGGCAATTGGCCTCCGGGCAAAAATAGGTCTAGTGGAGTGGTGTTGTAGAAGCGCGCCGACGTGCCAAATAGAAGCAATACCGCCACTTCTTCCCAAAAGCCCGTACCAATCAGATAATCAGTCTTACTTTTCGCCTTACCTTGGGAGGCCGCCATGTCCACCGCCACCATCACGCTGTCGAGTAAAGGGCAGGTTGTGATCCCAAAGGAAATCCGGGACGAGGTTGCCGTGGTCCGACAACTTATCGCTGGAAATTCGGTATTTGTTTCACGCGCCGTACTGTTGGAAACAGAATGGGTGCTGCGTGCCCGCTACAAGGTGACTCCGACTGTTCGGCGTCAACTATCTTGGGTTTAACGATTTTAGAAAAAGGGGCACCTAAATTCCCCCTCATTGCCAAACAGCCTCAGCCAATATACCCTCCTACAAATCAATCACCTCAAGGAGTACGCGTTATGTCGCCTTTTCGCCGTATCGCCAAACCCGTCTGCCTGACCGTTACGGCCGCAATGCTCGCGCTGACCCTCCACCTGCCCGCCGCCAACGCCGCGTTGGTTAGCACCGAGGCCGTGCTTCATTCTACCCAAGCACAGCACGACATCAGCCGTGTTCACGACGCCCTCAATCGCGATGACGTTAAAACTCAGCTTGAGGCACTTGGCGTGGACTCGAACTTGGTTCAAGCGCGGGTCGATGCGCTTAGTGATGACGAGGCGCAGCAACTCGCGCAACGGTTGGATCAGATGCCAGCGGGGGCGGGCATTATCGAAATTCTTCTCTTCGTTTTTATCTTGTTGCTGATTACCGACTTGCTGGGTCTAACAAACGTGTTCCCTTTCACCAAGAAAGGCGCGTTGCACCGTTAGACGATGGTGTTTTGCGTGATGCGTATTTCAATTCGTGCCCGGACTTTTCTGGGCATGAATCTCCTGTTGTTAGTGTTCCTAACTGGCTGCGCCACGCCTCAAACTCGGCAATTTTTAACGGCAGCGACGCCTTTGCCTGTCGCAACGGAATTGACGAAAGTGCCGTTTTTCCCCCAGGAAAAATATCAATGCGGACCCGCCGCGTTGGCAACGACGCTTAATTTTGCCGGGATAAACGTCGCCCCTGATGCGTTGTTGCCACAGGTTTACTTACCAAAGAGTCAGGGCAGTTTGCAGTTCGAATTGCTTGCAGCGACTCGTCGTTATGGTCGCGTGCCTTATGTGCTGCGTCCCCATTTGGAGGCGCTCATCGCTGAGATTTCGGCGGGAAACCCAGTGTTAGTTTTACAAAATCTCGGTCTTGATATGATCCCCATTTGGCACTATGCCGTGGTCGTGGGTTTTGATCTCGACCGCGAATGGGTTGTTCTCCGTTCGGGTCTAGAGCCTCGTCACGTGACATCTTTACAGACCTTTGAGCGGACATGGGGGCGGGGAAACTATTGGGCCGTGGTCATTACGCCACTAGAGAGTTTGCCGAAAACGGCGGATGAGTTTCAATTCTTGGCGGCCGTGTTACCACTCGAAAAATTACAATTATGGCAGGCGACTGCAAGTGCTTATACGAGCGCATTAATGCGTTGGCCAACGAGCTTAGGCGCCCGGATGGGACAAGGTAACAGTTACTATGCGCTCAACGATATCGTGGCTGCCGAAACGGCTTATCGAATCGCGGCGCAAGACCATCCACAGGCGGCGGTCGCCTTTAACAATCTCGCGCAAACCCTGGCAGATCAACGACGCTGGGACGAGGCCGCACAGGCGGCGCAACACGCGGTGACACTGGGCGGCGCTAATGCGGATATTTTTAGACAAACCTTGGACATGATAAACCAAAACAAAGGATTTACACCTGACGCAAAGTAAGCGGCGACGCGATTCATTCGCGCCATTGATTATCCGAGTGCGCTATCATATTCAGTATCTTTACCTTCCGACCGCTAAATGCGGTCGACGCCATTTCTTGACCACGGAGATCCTATGTCTGTAAGCGATATGAACTTAGTCTGGATTGACTTGGAAATGACGGGTCTGGACCCAGACAATGATGTGATCATTGAAATTGCCACCATCGTTACCGATTCACAATTGAATATTCTCGCTGAGGGGCCGGTGTTGGCCGTGTCGCAAAGCGAAGCGCTATTGGCAGGGATGGACGATTGGAACAAGAAGCAGCACGGCGGTTCTGGCTTGTTACAGCGCGTACGTGATAGCCAATGTTCCGCTGCCGATGCTGAACGGCAAACGCTAGAATTTCTCCGTGGATTTGTGCCAGAACGAGCGTCGCCCATGTGTGGCAATAGCATTTGCCAAGACAGACGCTTTCTCTATCGTGGCATGCCTGGGTTAGAGCGCTTCTTCCATTATCGTAACTTGGATGTGAGCACCGTTAAGGAGCTAGTTCGACGCTGGGCGCCGGATGTCTTCGCTTCGCTGAAAAAATCAGGTGCGCATTTGGCGTTAGACGATATACGGGAGTCAATTGCCGAATTAAGATTCTATCGGCAGTCCGCGTTCAAGATCTGAAGAAATCAAATAGTCGTCAATCCGCTTGGCAACGATTACGGCCATTGTTTTTCGCTGTGTACAGCGCCGCATCGGCGCGCGCAAACAAGGTGTGGTGCGTATCGGCCCCAATCAGTTTAGAAATACCGATGCTCAGCGTTGTGCTGATCGAACTACTGCCGCATTGAATCTTTGCCTGTTCGACCGACGAGCGTATTCTTTCCGCAATGGTGTGCGCGCCTTCGCCGTCTGTATTGCTGAGTAACACAACAAACTCTTCACCGCCATAGCGGAATAAAATATCAGTACTGCGAATGCAGGTGGCGATGCGGTCTGCGACGCTCTTAATCACGCAATCACCGACGCTGTGTCCATACGTATCGTTTACGCGTTTGAAGAAGTCGATGTCTAACACGAGTAATGACAAAGAACGCTTGTAGCGATGCGCTAGACGAATTTCGCGATTGAGTGTTTCGTCGAGCGTCGAGCGATTGAATGCGCCAGTCAACGCGTCCTTATGGGCTGCGTGTAGAGCGCGACGGTAAAGAATCGCGTTGCGCAGTGGATACACCAAGCTGCATAAAGTGTATTCCAGCGTTTTCATTTCTTCGTTGGAAAATTCCCAACGCTTAGTCAATGTAATTTCGCCAATCGGCTCGTGGTCGATCAGTAGGCGATAACCGCAACTATGCCGCCCTTTACGCCCTTGGCTGGCGACCAGGCCGAGTTCGTCGTTGTGGTAGGTGAGGCCATCATGCGGAACGGCGGGTTTAACTTGCGCAGAAAATAAAGAAATCAGTTGGTCGAGATCCAGAGTGGTTTGCAGCGCGCCCGATACGCGCATTGCGAGGGCGAGGCGCGTATTGCTGACGGCGCGGTCACGGCTCGCGTCAGCGTCGTCGGAAATCGCGAAGCTGAGGGGCGCGTTGCCTTTGCTATCACTAACAATATTCAACTGAGTGAGCATGAACTGTTCGGTTCCTTGTTTCCCGACCCTTGCGGGTGTGCACTCTGGTGTCCCTTATCGCTAGGTCGCGTACAAAAAGAAGGAGCAAAATTGGTGCCGGAAAGAATTGTTTACTGTGTTGAGCACGGTCGGAGGAGCGGTCGTCGCGGAGAGTATCAGGGCAAGGCGTGACCGAGAACTACCTTGCCTGGCATTGCACTTGAAAAATCCTGCCGTCCTCTAGGCGTCGGGCGGTAAGTTGCCCCCCCCAAAGGCAGCCCGTGTCCAAGGCGTGGATATGCGGTTGCGGGTCAGGCCCGTGCGTAGACCAATGACCGAAAACGATAGGAAGCTGTGCCGATGCCCGGCCAGGGACCGCATGCCACGGCATTAAATGGTCCGGTTGGCTGCCAGGGCTGCCTTTGTATTTCAGGTCAACGCGACCGGTAGCATCGCAAAAGCGCATGCGCGTAAAGCAGTTGGTAATAAAGCGAAGGCGGTCCCATCCTGCTAATTGTACACTCCATAGGTCAGGCTGGTTACCATACATGTGTGCGAAAAACTCGGCGGGATTGGGTCCCCGCAATGCCGTTTCCACTTCGCGTGCGCAGTTTTGGGCGGTGGTAAGATCCCATTGCGGCGGTAGACCTGCGTGCACTAACAAATAGTTCAAAGCCGAACTATAGTGCATGAGGGGTCTGTGCCTAAGCCAATCTAAAAGTTCGCTTGAGTCGGGTGCGTTCAAGGTTTCGTCAAGTGTATCGAGGCGATGTTGTTTGCCGTGACCATAGGCTCTCGCCAGCAGATGTAAGTCGTGGTTGCCGAGGACGGTGATAGCAGCGTCGCCTAGCGCGCGAATGCGTCGTAATACCGCCAACGACGCTGGGCCGCGATTGACTATATCGCCCGTAAACCAAAGTTGATCACGCGCGCTGGAAAAATCAATGCAGTCGAGCAATTGTGCAAGTTCGTTATCGCAACCCTGAATATCCCCTATCGCATAGGTGCTCACGGTGGCGGTGTCTCTGTCGCCGGGTCCAGGTAAGAGATCAAATTCTGTTTAAGCCGTTCGCAAACCGCAGCGTCTTGGATCGGGCGGTTTTGCAAGTCGGTAATAAAAAATACGTCGGCGGCTTCTGCGCCAAATGTGGCGATTTTCGCGTTTTGCACCATCACATCGCACTCCATCATCGCGAAGGCGATGCGCGCTAAGAGTCCAGGGCGATCCGTCGTCACCACTTCCATGATCGTGCGCTGATTACTGATGTCAGTAATAAACGAAATCGCGGTGGGTACTGAAAAATGCTTGAGCTGGCGCGGCGATGAGCGTGGC
>JANOTC010000543.1:0-3766 GCA_031416175.1 Gammaproteobacteria bacterium | reverse complement strand
CCCAGATTTTCCATTAGCACTCTACTGCGGCTGCACAAAGCACTGAATTTGCGCGAGAAAAGATGAAATACAGTCTGTCACCGTAGAGTGACTACGCCTCCGACTGTTTTTCTTCTTTTCTCGCCCCTCTTCAGCACCTTGCGCACCCTCGCTACGAGGCTAATGGAAAATCTGGGTTAAACGGCGCAATCGCCAGGCAAAGGCAGATTTCGTCACGCCATTCACTCCGTTCTCCGATTTCTTTAAGCATGCTGCACAAAACACCCACGCTAAGGCTTGCGCATTGCCGTTGATGGCAAAGGCAAAATGGATTGGGCGATGGTGGCGGCGAATTCGTTTGGTAATGCCCTTGGCAACTGCATCGTGGCGGATAGGGAGTGCAAAAGGAAATCCGTGTAGCCACCAACTCCCGCAAGGCAGGAAGCGCCTCCACAAGGTGTTGCAGTTGGGACTTGCTAAAGGCAAGGGTAATCCGGCAAGAACAAATGGCGGATACTTGCCTGTTAGGCAGGTAAAAAGACAGTAAAGCGCGTGCCATGAGCGCCATCACTAACGACATCAACAGAGCCCTGATGCGCGTGCACAACTGCTTTGACCAAGCTCAACCCTAGTCCCAGGCCACGTTGTGAGCGGCTTTTGTCACCACGATCTCGGCGGGTTAGTGGCTACTCGCCACGTTTTCCAGTTCGGCCAAAGACCGCGCGAATTTTTCGCGAAGGGTTTGGTAGTCGTCGTTTTCCGGCATAGCCCTCGTCAAAGTTTCGGCGATGGCCAACGCGTCCCGATACGCCGCGCGCGCTTCGTCCCAGCGCGACAGCGCCTGTGCCACGTGGCCTACGTTGTTCAGCGAGGCCGACAGGTCGCGCAGCGCTTGCGGCGTTTCGCCTGAGGATTGCGCCAAACGGCGGGCAAGTGCCAGCGCGTGTTGACTGGTGTTCTCGGCGTCGCCAAAACGCGCCTTATGCAGATAGACTTCGATAGCCGACTCGGCAGCAAGCAACATGCCGCGCTCCAGTAAGTCGCGTTCGCGGACTCGCTCCCATTCAGCGATCAGTTGGTGCTCGTCGTCCGACAATGGGAACTCGATGGCCTCTTTGGCCGGGGCCGGCGCGGCTTGTGCTATTGGCGTGGCGTCCAATAGCGTGCTGGCGCTCTCCAGGCTGAAATCCCTTATGGCCCATAAATCCGGAACCAACGCCTTGACCTGATCGCGCTCGCCAGCGGGAAGGGCAAGAATCAGCGGTCGTGTTAGCGTGCGGCGCAGCGATTCGCGCTGTTCGTTTAGCCGTGCCAAGAAGTTCAACCTCGCGTCGCGCCAAGTGTTTTCGGCATGGCGCGAGAGATCAATCCAGTACGGTGCGTCAAGCGCGGTCACGCCCACTCCGGGACGCAATAATTTGGGTAGGAGTATTTCGGCCAACTCACTGGGATCGGCGACCTCGAAAGTTCGCAAGCGCGTGACTCGGGCGCGGTAGATGTCGGCTAAGCGTTCACGGAATATTTCGGTAACGCGCGGGTCGGAGTTAAAGATAAAAACCAACGCGAAGTGGTCCGACCATTCGAGGTGCTGCTTGAATCGCCGCCATGCGGCTTCGCCGTCGCGGTTAAGCTGGGGGATTTGCGTCATTGGGCTTGGCGTATTTGGCAACCTCTGCCACTAACAGCGGATGAATGTCGTACCACGGTTCACCGTTTAGATAGTTCATGATCAGGTTGGAGTCCAGAAATCGCGCCAGGCGGGGTAGATCTCCGGTGCTTTCCAATGCCGCGTCTTTGCTTTTTCGAATGCGCTCCAGCCAGCGCCCATCCTCCGCCGCGATCGGCAACAGTTCATTGCGTAACTGCGCTTCCGCATCGTCCAGCGTGACGTCGTCGACATGAACATCGTGCTTCGTACTCAGCATCACGCTAATCAGACAGTCCCTGATAAGCCGAAAATAGTCTCGCACGTCGCCACCAGAAGACGCCGCAAGCCGGTTCAACTGATCTTTGGAAAAAATGTGCTCCCAATTACTGTGGCGCCGCTCGATTATCTCGCGCATGACGCGCAAGCCAACTTCGTCGGGGGTTCCATTCCGGGCCCGCACATGAATGTTCGGCCACGAGACAATCGAGTTTCCGCCGAAGTTTAGCCCAGAGTTCGGTGCAAGCGGAATGAGAAACGGCGGAACCGTGTAAACGAGGTGTAAGAAATCGAATTGCAGGTTGGCCGCGTGTCCGGAAAACAGGTTCACAACGCTGTCGTGAACCTGCTGCGCGTCGGTGCCAACGCCACGAATCTGTTCGACCGAGTCGACCAATAGAACCACCTTCTTGTCTGGGTCGCCGGTTTGCTTGCGTATGGCCGTCACCAATTCCACCACGAAGGCCCGCGCGTCACGAACTAAGCCCGTCACGTGTCCGCGCAATGCGAGCTGTAGCCGCTGTTTGAACGTAGGTTCAGTCTTAAGTTGCAGCCCGAGCGCCACCCCAACCTCCTCGACTTTGCCATCGAGTTCGAGACTCTCCACTACGATCTTTGTGCTTTTCAAGAAACTGACGAGGCGCGTCCAATACGACTCCGAAATCGAGCCGTATCCTGCCTGTTCGCTTTCGATGGCTAAGGCGGCCATCAGCGACAAAATGAAATCGCTGATCTCCGGCGGCTTGGTCATAAGCACGTATTGCGTCATGTCCACCAATACGACGTAGCAACCGTCGCCTTCAAGTAACGTTTTCAGCCGTCTGAGCTGAGTGCTTTTTCCATTACCACGAAATCCCGTCAGCAGGTTTACGCTCTGCGACTCAGCCAGCGTGATCTTGAGACGTAGCCGATCGATCGGATCCTTACTCGGAGCGTGTTCGAAAATGGGAACGTAATATGGGTTCGTCGGCTCTAACGGCAGTGCGCCAACGCCGCCGAGTGCTTTGTAAAACTGTTCAAATTCCTGTTTGGACATAGGCATCTTCAGTAAAAACACGGACCGAGTTGTAAAATGTCAAATTGCCGTCTAGTTTAGCAGCGGTGCGGACCCAATCATACGCTGAGTCTTATCCAATATGAAATGAGTCTGAAGCGGAATTGGATTCTGGTCACTATTGGAGGATAAAAACCACCTGACACTCAAAGACGATACATTCCCGGACCACATAGCCTCAAACCGGTTCCTGCGGTCCGTCGTAGTCAGCCGTTACTCGATGATCACAATCACAGTTCGGGACGCCTACCAAAGAAATATCTATTTTCTATATTTTTTAAATAGATATGGGTCGAAGTTCAAGCGGGTGAGTAGCTAATTTTGTGGGTGTCCTCGAGCCAGAAATCAGCCACGCTACCCGAGCTTTTGTGCAAGTTTCGTGAGCACCAAAAATCAAAATCTAGGCGGGTAGAGTCACCGTGAAGCGCGAGCCATGAGCGCTATCACTAATCACATCAACTGAGCCCTGATGCGCGTGCACAACTGCTTTGACCAAGCTGAGCCCTAGCCCCAGGCCACGTTGTGAGCGGCTTTTGTCACCACGATAGAGGCGCTCCCAAATTTTTTCCAGATCGTCGGAGGGAATGCCGATGCCGGTATCGGTGACGGTGACGACGACTTGTTGCGCGCGCAGGGCGGCAACAATGTCGATCCGTCCCCCACGCGAGGTATATTTAATGGCGTTATCCAGCAGATTGGCCAGCACTTGCAGGATGCGGTTCCTATCAGCGGAGAGCGTGAGTTCTTGCGGCACAGCTGTGATAATTATAATTTCCTTTTCCTCAGCGACAGGGCCGTAAAGTTCAACG
>JANOTC010000542.1:0-1516 GCA_031416175.1 Gammaproteobacteria bacterium | reverse complement strand
CAATATCGCCAGCAGTGCAGGCAGAAATGTCACTGAGTAAATCCAGGCGACCATAACCCCGATGGCCAAGACATTACCAAGATCACGAAACGGTGGTACTTCACTGAAGTTCATCGTCAGAAAACCGATGATGGTGGTTATACTGGTTAGAAAAATAGGGTGAAGATTGAGACGTAGACTTTCGATAATCGCGCTGTGTTTATCCATCCCTCGGCGCATGAAATACAGAAAACTTAACAACACATGAATTGAATCCGCGACAGCCACGGTTGTTATAATCGTTGGCGCGATGGACGTTGGTGCAGTAAGTTTAATGCCCAGCCAACCCATCAAACCCATCGCCGCGACTACTGAAAATATAATCCCCAATAGCGTCAACGCCATACCCGTCAGAGAGCGCAACGTGAACAGTGCGATCAAAATAATCACACCGTACATAATCGGAACTAAAGTCTGCATGTCCTTTTGAGAATACTCAGCGAAGGCATTGTTAAAGGGCACCATGCCGGTGAGCCGAATATCAATGTTCGGATACTGCTGCTTGGCCTTAGAGGCTAAACCTCGGGCGAATTCCATAACCTGCGGTACTTCCGATAGGCTTTTTTCCGGCAGCACCACGGTGACGTTGACCCCTGTAACATGAGCACTCGGGGAGATCAGACGATTTAGTAGTAAAGGTTCGCCGATTGCGATGTGTTTAGTTTGTTCTAAATCGGCATCAGAAAGCGCGGAGGGGTCTTCTACCAGATCGCGTACCACCAAGCTGTCACTGTCGGCGCTGGTATGTTGAAAATTGGTGATGGAATCAACGCGTCGCGAAAACGGTATTTGCCAGGATTCTTGGGTAAGCCACTGCACCGCCGCCAGCGTTTCGCGTGTGAACACCTTGCCGTCTTTGGGCACAATGACGAATTGTACATTGTCGCTCTTACTGTAGGTGTTTTGCAGCGCGTCAAAAGCCTTAAGCTGGGGATTCTCCTCGCTGAAAAACGTGCGGTAACTGGCGGAGAATTCTAAGAAGCGCGCTCCCGACCCAAATGTCGCCACCGCTGCGACGGTAAAAACGATGATCCACCAGCGAAAGCGGATCACCCCACGTGAGAATTCGTCCAGCATAAAACAACCTCCTTGGCTACTTCTTAGGCTTAATGTTTTTGTTCGTGTCAACAGGCTTTGCGGAAGATGCCGGCCGCAGCGTCTCCAAATAATGTGTCAAACCCGCACCACACTCGTAAAGTAATTGAATGTCGTTGTTGTTTTTGGCTAAGGCAATGCAGCCTTCAATAGCGGCGACCACAAATGTTGCTGCCGCATCGGTATTCACTTCGGCGCGGACTAGACCTTCTTGTTGGCCACGCGCCAGTGCAGCACTCACGCCTTGGCGCCATTGCGCGTAAATACGAGCTATGCGATTACGAAAGCCTTCATCCAACGCCGAAACTTCTTGCGCAAGGTTGCTAAGTGGACAACCGGTAAACGTTTCCTCTCCACCCAGCTTGCAGCCTTCCGTTTGCAA
>JANOTC010000541.1:0-6740 GCA_031416175.1 Gammaproteobacteria bacterium | reverse complement strand
CTTGAATAATCAGGTTTGCATCAATGCTGTGGTAGCCGACGGAATACGGCACGTCGATGGCGGGCCAAGTTTGGTCGCTATCTACGCTTGAGGAATCGACAACCAATATTTGGTCATTAACGTTGCCTGTATACCTTGAAGTCAGGTCTAGTTTGCCGACTAGATTAGCGGGTAAATAGCCTGGCGCTTTCGTGTTCCGCGTCATCACGTTGTTACTGAACGCGTCCACAATTGAACCATCGTTAAATTTAAAACCATATTCCAAGCTGTCATTCAGCGCCGAGTTTTTGATTTTTATTCGCGATGGCGAGGAGGTGGTGCCATACACCACGACGTTTGCCGCGTTATTTCCGCCGCCGCCGAATTCGACGGTGACGTAATTCAATTCGTTTTTGACATTGTTGGAGTACGTGAATTGAATGCCGTCCCAATATCCCGCAGTCTGCTGCTCGCCCGTGAACAGTATCGGCTTGCTCGGTGTGCCGATGGCGGTGAGGGCGCCGCCCTGGCTCGCGTTCAGGCTAGCGCCGCTTTGGAACACCAAGGTTGCACCTGGAGCGACTGTAAGCGTCGCGCCAGTAGAAATATTTATATATTGGGTCACTAGCGTGCACATATCGGTGATTGTTGTATCCACCGTAACGTTGCTGGACAGGCTCCCGTTACACCCGGAATTACCGATGGTCAACGTTGCACTGGCACGGTTACCGAGCGCGGTATTCGCGGATGGATTGAGCAACGACAACAGCACGGTTTCGGCAACTTCGGTCACCGCGTCACCCTTGATCTGCACCAGGAAGGTTTTGGCTGCGCTGTCGTTAGCAGACCAAGACAGCGTGCCGCTCGCGGCGACAAAGTCCGCCGGTGCCGTCGCCGTGCCATCGCCAATCTGGTAACCGACACTCACCGCTTCGCTGATATCGCCATTGCGATTCACGGTGATGAGCACGGTGGCGTCGGTTTCCGATGCGGCATAAACAATCGACGAAAACTCCAAATTGCGCGCGCCCGACGACGGGGGCTGGGGCGGTGGTGTTGTCGTCGTAGCACATGCGTGGTTGCTGGCTGCGGAGACGTTGCGTGCAGCATCGAATGCGAATACTTGGTAACAGTACTCCGCCGTACTTGCCAAATTGATATTCAAAAAACTCGCAGATGTAATGCTGGCCACTTTGGTATTCACCGCGCCGTTACTGCCACGATAGATATCGTAACCGACCACACTGTTATCTAGCGGAGCCGTCCACGAGAGCAAGATAGCGCTGTTGCTTACCGTGGTTGCTTGCAAGTTGCTTGCTGCCGATGGCGGTGTTGTATCCGTCGCTCCCAGCGTTTTTGCGCAAACCTCGGTGGATTTTCCGGACATATTGCGCGCGGAATCGAAGGCTTCCACTTGGTAGCAATATGCGGTACTAGCGCTTAAACCGCTGTCACTGAGAACCGGGAAGGGAGTCGTGGTAGCCGATGACTGATCTTGCCGGTAGACGTTGTAACCAGCCACTGCCAGATTGTCCGTCGCGGAATTCCACACCACGATCATTTCAGTTCCGCTCGCGGGCACTACGCGCAATCCTGTTGGTACGGAGGGAGGTGTCAAGTCGGCCTGAGCAAGATTCGTGTTCAATGCCACGTCTTTAACAATCTCGCCGTCGATGCTGGTCTTCGGATCGTTAACGATGATGGTGATGTTGTTATTGATAATGACAACATCCGCGTGGTCAAGAAAATTATCGAAGCCTTGGCTGTTGGCATCGAATGCAGAAGAAATTAAGTTCAAGTCCGCAGGCAGGTTGTATTGTGCAAGCGTCAAAGCGATGATTTTCTTGATTGCCGCTTCGATCTCATTGATCTGCGCAACGCTAGGCAGTTGCGCTGCGGGCGTATCGCTATTGAACTCCGTTTCGACGTCCAGCCCTTGTATTTTGAACCAGTTGCGCACGATCAAGTCGGTGAACGGGTGAATGTTTGCGGTGCCCCCACCCGAGGCGATGCTGAACAGGGCAATACCATTCGCACGGGCAACTTTCATCAGAAACGGGCCGTTCAAACCGGTGACTTCGGTTTTGAACTTGCCGTCTTGGCCAGTCTGGCTGGTTTTTTTCGTACCGTTGCCTGCTTTGACCGTGACCGTTGCGTTGGCGATGGGTGCCCCAATGGCTGCCGTCCCGTTGATCTCGACCAGTCCGGTTCCGTCTATGCCATCACCTCCGCCGCACCCGGCCATTATTAGCAAGGCCACAGTGCTTAACAATATCGCTCCAATGATCTTTACGTGCTTCATGATTCACACTCCTTCGTTATCATTACGAAAAAAATAAATACCCACCCCAACCCGCCCGGTTGACTCGCCCGGTGCGGGCTTGACACTTTCTTTTTTCGCGGCCAGCCAACGGTTGAAATCGAGCAATAATTCCAAATTTTTTTCGTGACTGTAGTGTTGAAAATCTGCGATGACACTCTCTGGCAAATCGACGTAAGTCACTTGGCGCTGAAACCTTGAATCCTTTTTCTCGCAGCCCAGGTTATGCGCTGCCGTGCTCAACAAATCCGAGACATGCGTGGAAAAAATATCGATCTTTTCCTGTTCGCTATCTGCGGGAATGTAGCCGTGATGATTCAGACTCACAGTGCTTTTATCCGGCTTGGTTACGGCACCGACGCGGACGAGCTCGTCCAGTACAGCGCGCGCGGTAATATCGCCGCTGTACCGCGCAACCAGCGACTCGAAACTGGGGTTGGCACCTTTCAGTGGCAAAGTTTTGGGCTGGTCGTTATGCAGAAAATCCGGGTCGCTTAACCAGCCGCCAATCACACGCGTTGAACGATTAACCGCTCCTTTTTTCTGCACAACCTCGTCCTCACCCAGGTTGGCGAGTCGCACGATGTCTTTGCGGTGCAAACCGGTCAGTACTGCGGCGCGCGAGTAAGTCTTCTTTCGATTGGGTATAGAAAAGTAGTGGTATACCGCTTCCACGTAGGAGCGCTTTGAGAGTTCCGCGAATTCGCCGTGGGATAACTCATAGCGCAGTAGAATTCTTGCCAATGGGCGCAGCATTTTCAGAACCGCCTTAGCTAATTTTGTTTTTGTGTCTTCCATAAGCCCTGCGTAGGAGATGGTGTCATGCGCCAAAACATTATAAAGGCATTATATTCCCGTTTTTTAAGTTGTCAACTTATAAAAATGGGAATATTTATCATTATTTAATTAATATTATCTGCGCTAGGGTCAGTTACAATTCCCGCCCACCTCTGAGGTTGCCCACACATGAGCGGAAAAGTTCTCCTAAGCCGGGTGCGTTTAAACAAACGACACCAAAGTTGCATAGGGCTCTTCTCTGCGGCGCGGCTAGAAATTCTAGTGCTGCCGTCCTCAATTTAGGTCATGCAACCACTCTGGCGTTTGCGCACTGGGTCTAAACGTCGCCCCACCATGGCGGCGAGGCCGCCGTGAGAACGCGCGACAACCGACTTATGCTCAAATAGGTTCCACGAGACCAACGCCTCCCAAAAATCCGGGCCTCGAATCGGGCTAGAATTGGGAGGTCCGAATTCTGGCGGAAGGCCTGCCGGGCGGGGATCTACGCAAAATCCTATGCAACTTTGGTGTCGTTTGTTTAAACGCACCCACAAACCTGAGAAACGCACATGACAGATTTTCACCATACCATTGAAGGTACGCGTTATCGGTTCGAAGGATTGAGGGTGTTGTTGGCGCGCGCAACTCCGGCACGCGCCGGCGATGCCCTGGCGGGGCTCGCCGCCGCGAGTGCGCGCGAACGAGTTGCGGCGCAAATGGCTTTAAGTGAAGTACCGCTCGCGCGTTTTCTTCAAGAACCGGTGATCCCTTATGAGGATGACGAAGTCACGCGCCTGATCATCGATAGTCACGACGCCGACGCCTTCGTGCCGGTGAGTCATATGACGGTCGGCGATTTCCGCGATTGGTTGTTGTCGTACGAAGCGGATGAACAAGCGCTAGCCAGGCTGGCTGCCGGTTTGACACCGGAGATGGTGGCCGCAGTATCCAAGATCATGCGTATTCAGGACTTGGTGATCGTTTCCCGAAAGTGCCGCGTGGTTACTCAGTTCCGTAACACCTTAGGTCTCGCTGGCCACTTATCCACGCGCCTGCAGCCGAATCATCCCACCGATGACAAAAAGGGCATCGCCGCCAGCATCCTGGATGGTTTGATCTATGGCAATGGCGATGCCGTGATTGGCATTAATCCGGCCACCGATAGCCTGCAGGCGATTGTTCCGCTGTTGCAACTCATCGACGAAATCCGTACCACCTATCAAATTCCCACCCAGTCTTGCGTGCTCACGCACGTGACTAATCAAATTCAGGCCATCGAACAAGGCGCGCCGATCGATTTGGTATTTCAATCCATCGCTGGCACTGAACAAGCCAACACCAGTTTCGGTATTAACCTGGCACTGCTGCACGAGGCGCGTGCGGCGGCGCTGGCACTGCAGCGCGGGACACTCGGCAATAATGTCATGTACTTTGAAACCGGGCAGGGCAGTGCATTGTCAGCCAATGCCCATCACGGAGTTGATCAACAAACCTGCGAGACACGCGCCTACGCAGTCGCACGCGTGTTCGAGCCGCTATTGGTCAATACCGTGGTTGGCTTTATCGGCCCTGAATATCTCTACAACGGCAAAGAAATTATTCGCGCCGGTCTTGAAGATCATTTCTGCGGCAAGTTGCTGGGTCTGCCCATGGGCTGTGACGTTTGTTATACGAATCACGCCGAGGCCGATCAGGACGACATGGACACGCTGCTGACTCTACTAGGAGTAGCCGGTTGTACCTACATCATGGGCGTCCCGGGCGCCGACGACATCATGCTCAACTATCAGAGCAGCTCGTTCCATGACGCCCTGTATTTACGCCAAACTTTGGGGCTACGGCCAGCCCCGGAGTTCGAGCAGTGGCTGCACACGATGGGCATCTTTGCCGAAGACAACCGACTGCATGCGATTGAGTCGGATCACAAGCTATTACGACTGACTGGGAGCCACAACGAATGACCGCGCGACCCTACAACGCGGACCCCTGGGCGCTGCTGCGCAAGTTCACGCAGGCGCGCATTGGTCTTGGTAATGTGGGCGGCAGCCTGCCCACTCGTCCTTGGCTCGAGTTTCAATTGGCGCATGCTCAAGCGCGCGACGCCGTGCATCTGGTATTCGAGGCCGAAGACCTGGCGAGCCAAATGCGCAAGCGCGGTTGGCAAACTGTTGTTGTCGCGAGCGCCGCGCGCGACCGTACTGAATATTTGCAGCGCCCCGATCTCGGCCGCCGCTTACAGAAAGAGTCGCAGCACACGTTGCCGCAGTCCGGCACGCGTCACGATATCGCCGTGGTCATCGCCGATGGTCTTTCGGCCATGGCGGTGCATCGCCATGCCTTGCCATTGCTCGAGGTGGTACTTCCGGGCTTAACCGAACAAGGCTGGAGTATTGCGCCGCTGGTCTTGGTGAACCAAGGTCGAGTGGCGATTGGCGACGAGATTGCGGCTCTGCTATCCGCCCAAATCGTGCTCATGCTCATCGGCGAGCGTCCGGGCTTAAGTTCGCCCGACAGTCTCGGCGTTTACATGACCTATAACCCGAGGCCGGGTTGCACCGACGCCGAGCGCAATTGCATCTCCAATATTCGTCCGCAGGGCCTGGGTTATGAACTTGCCGGGCGCAAATTACTCTATCTGGTAGCCGAATCCGCGCGCCGCAAGCTCTCTGGCGTACAGCTTAAAGATCAATTTGAATTATTGAGCTTGACTGAGAGTATGGACGATCAGAAATAGGGCACGGTTCAATAACGGTGTGTTTTGGGTACCAGTAGACGAGCCTATGCCAACCGGAAAACGGCAATTAATTGAAGGCGTTGAGTGATAGGCAGCGGGCTATGACGGTACCTTAGTGGTACCCTGATTTGAACCGTGCCATATTTCGGGGGTGTAAGCCCAAACCGCCGAAAATTCCGTTCTGACGTTCGAGCACGCTAGAATCAACTTTCTATGGACAAATTCGGCGATGACCAACCTTGGTTGCGATGAGGGTCCATTGTCCAAGAGCCAATTCGGGGTCTCTAACATCAAAATCTTGCGACGCCGCAGGAGTAAATTTCTGTTTTGAGAAGGAATTGCCTTCTTCCGATACCCCGCGGAATTTTCGGCGGTTTGGGCTTACACCCCCAGCGCTGACCGTTTTCACAATTTATTTTATCCATCAATGCATAAGTCCTAACATAATTGAATGCGCCCCCTTGTCGCCAAGAGGGCGCATTCAATTATTTATCAAGGATCAAGTCGGATGCGAAAATCTGCTTGATTTCCCCATATTGGCTGAAAATTACAATCGCTAGCCGGTGATATATTCCAAGATAAAATTGCCCTGGCACGTAACGTTTGACCAGTGAGTGGTTGTTGAAATAGCTGATCATCTGCTGGAACTACGGCAGTCATATACCAGTTGGGCCGATTACCAAACGCTTCGTCATGCACATGAACGCCGTTTACATTAACTGGGACAAATCCGGCACCATAATTGACGCAAAATTGCACAAATTCATAGCTGCCTGCGGGTTGCAGTGCGGGCTGTCCGCTGTAAGCCGCGTTTTGCCTGATTTCGATTGGGCACGTAAGTTCTTTGCGCTGGGGATGATAACCACAAGATGTTATCGCTTCAAACGCGGTTGAACCGGTGTCTGTAATTATTATTTTATTTTGTTTTCC
>JANOTC010000540.1:0-8124 GCA_031416175.1 Gammaproteobacteria bacterium | reverse complement strand
CACTGCCAGTGTTGCACCACTCAAATCTGGAGAACGTCGACCTATTGCGGTCGCATTGGCGCCGCAAGTGAAACTCCTCGTTGCCCCCGAAAGAAATGAAACCAATCCTGTCTCGCCGCAAGCAATAGTGCGTGTTAGCGTTGGCGCAAACGAAAAAGTGCGTTTAACGTCAACGGTCAGTGGACTCAATGACAAACGCTTGAGCTGGCAAGTCAATCAAGTCGAAGGCGGGAACGCGACTGTCGGCACAATAGATGGCAATGGCGAGTACACGCCACCGAATGTTTTACCCGACAACACCGTGGTCACCATCCAGGCAGTTCCCATTGCGGCGCCTTCGTTCGAGTCCAGCGTTACCATTCAATTGTTGAACAATATTCCATCCACAGACACCCAACCCCCGGTCAGTCACGCAACGCCCGCTGGCGCAGAGTTCGTCAACTCTGTTTCTGTTGTGCTGAGTTGCGATGATTGCAAAGCCCTTTATTACACAACCGATGGGACTGCGCCGGATTTTACGTCACCTATTTTCGAGGAACCCCTGGCGCTCAGCAAAGATACAGATTTAAAGTTCTTTAGCTTAGACGCGGCGGGAAATCGCGAGGCCGCCGTTCGTAGCGAGCGCTACCGCATCATAACGGCACCGCTTGCACCTACCTTCAGCACTGTGTCCGCCGGAAATAGCCAAGTGAGCCTGAGTTGGAATGCCGTTCCAAATGCGACGAGTTACAAACTCTACCGCGCGCTAAGCAACACGATTACGAGCCAGGACGTGCCACTGCAAGAAGGTTTGTCAGAACCCGGTTTCTTTGATGAAACGGTAAGCAATGGCGTGTCGTATTTTTACTCCGTTGTCGCGGTAAACCGGGCGGGCGTGAGCCCCCTTTCTGAAATACGCAATGCTACCCCACTCCCAGACAAGCCCAGCGCGCCTACCGCATTACAGGCAATTGCAGGTGACGGCCGCGTTGCTCTTAAATGGCAAACCAGCGGAGTCGGCGTCGGCCTCACCTACTCGCTTTATCGTCGCACCCGCGAGGGGCAATTTGTTGATAGTTCTCCGTTCGTATTTGGCCTCGAAGGAACTGAGTTTAGTGACGCAACCGTTATCAACGGCGAGATTTATTTCTATATCGTTAAGGCAAGCAATTTTGCCGGACTTAGCGCCTCATCAAATGAAGAGCGCGCAACGCCATTGCCGCCGATTGCACATGCACCCGCGAGTCTAACCGCTGTCGCGGGTGATCGCCAAGTCATCCTAACGTGGGAGCCTTCCGCGAAAGCCGATAATTACATCGTGTATCGAAGCCTTAGCGCCGATGTGATGGCGACAGGAGCGGTACTTGAGACTGCGGGTTCTGCCAATCAATTGTTAGACACGAATGTCGAAAATGGAACGACGTATTACTACGCCGTCGTAGCAGTCAACCTTGCTGGAGAAAGCGCGCCATCTGTTATCGTCAGCGCAAAGCCGACATTATCGCCTTGCGTTTGGAACATCAGCTCATGGAATTCCTGTCTCTGGCAATAAGCTCGTACCCATCATAAAGGAGTATGTATGAATAAATTTACATTAAGTGTGATGATGGTCGCCATTCTAAGTAGCGGCGTGCAATCACTTAGTTTAGCTGCAGATGTAAAAGGCCTTACCGTATTTAGCAACGGAACACCGGCGAGCGCAGCCGAGGTCAACGCCAATTTCGACAATTTAAAATCGGCAGTGAATGACAATCACGTTCGGATTGGCAATCATCAAGCCGCTATTGGAAATTTAGAAACGGTGACGGCCGCGCAAGATACCGATTTGAAAAAGCTGGGAACCACGAGCCAGACACACACGACCGACCTCAATGGCTTAAAGACCAACACCGGCGCCTTGGGCACCGATGTGACGAATCTAAAAGCAGCAGTTACAAACCATGGTCAGTCAATTTCTGACTTAACAGGCAAAGCAACATCACAAGGTAATGCGCTTGGAACTTTGCAGACAGAGGTAGGCGCAGTCAACACAAAAGTTTCCGAACACGCTACGAGTCTAAGCGGCTTGAACACCGCACTCGCTAAGCAATCCACGGAAAACGCAAACCAGTCGAGTGATATTGGCGGGCTAAAGGTAACGACAGGAAATCTGGGTACCGACGTAACTAATTTAAAATCGTCCGTTGCAACGCACGGCACCAAACTTACTAACCTCCAGACCGACTTAAATTCGGTCAAAACCGTGGTGACGGATCATTCTGCTAACATTAATTCTCTTGTCCCGACTGTGAACGCACACTCAAGTTCAATCGGCGCATTGGACACACGTGTCGCCGCCGTTGAAACGCATGGGGGTAATAATCAATGCCCGCCAGATATGGTGGCGGTTGGCCCAAGTTGTATCGACAAGTATGAAGCGAGCGTGTGGGACACTCGTGATCAGGGTCTAATCGCGAAGATTAGAGCGGGAAAAGTAAGCGCGGGCGATTCGACCACCCAGCGCGGCATTTCTAACGATAATTACACCGTAGATTGCCCCGACACCGGCAACGGTTGCACGGGGATATTTGCGGCCTCCGTCGCCGGTGTACAACCGTCGCGCTACACCACCTGGTTTCAAGCACTCGCTGCCTGTCGAAACTCAGGGAAGCGCTTGCCCACTAATCAGGAATGGCAAATGGCCGCCTTTGGAACGCCTGATCCTACAGACAACAAATTAGCGAAATGCAACGTCGCGACTGCGGCGCCATCAAAATCCGGTGAGTACAGCAGTTGTGTATCTGACGTAGGTGCTTACGACATGGTCGGAAATCTATGGGAATGGGTCGCTGACTGGATGCAGGGCGGCACCACACCGTTTGCACCCACTAATTTACGAAACTCGGAATTATATGGATACGACGCAAGTTTTTCGGTAAATCCTGCCGTCAATCAAGGTACCGCGCGCACCAATATGCCATCGACCGTACAACGTGGCGGCTCCTATGCGGACGCGGGTTCGGGCGCCCCAGGCAATATCGCGGGTGTTTTCGCTATTTCCATAAACGTTGCACCTAGCTTTTCTGGCGTGCTGGAAGGATTTCGTTGCGCTAAATAACAGTTAGTCACGTATTGATCAATCGCCCGCGCGTCAACTAAGTTTCGAGCACTGACGAGACCTTCCCACAAAACTCGCACCCAAAAAAAAGGCCATGAATGTAAGTTCATGGCCTGAGGTATTGAGACAGATTAAACCCTTACTTTAAGGTGAAAACACCACTCAGTGTTCCAGATGGACCGTTGTTACCCGCCGCATCGGAAGCCAAAACCGACACCTCAAATTGTCGTCCTGGCAGTAGACCCGTGAGTGTCACTGAGCGTCCATTTCCATCGGTAGTAGCAACGGCGTTGGACGTTATGCAACGCCTACAGCTCGAATAGGCACCGGCTGTATATTTCGTCACGCCAACATTGTCAGTCGCCGCAGTCCAATTGACCGTCATACTCGTTCGGGTAATATTGGTTATGGTGATTGGACCTGGATAACTCGGCGCTATTTGATCGGTGCCTGCAGGATAAATGGTATATGCAAAGGTAAAATCGGCCGTGCCTTCGCTGTTGGTCGCGCGCACAGTTGCGGAATAGGTTCCAATAACCCCGACTACGGGCGACCAGGTAACTTGGCCAGTCATGGATGTTGCGTCAGCGTTAACGACCATACCTGCGGGTCCAGACACCATTGTCAATACCGGCTTAGGATTTCCGGTCATTCTCACACCGTAACCGGTGTATGGGCTAGCGCACAAAACAGTCAAAGCCTCATTGACGATAGCAGTGACCTTTTCGCTGTTGCAAATCAAGCCATGCGAAAGAGTGGGTGCAACGAGCGTCGTCACGTAAAGCGAAGTGGCCACGACCGATACATTTCCAGCCGCATCGACCGCGCTGACTGTGTACCTATATCCGGTACCGACTTTAAGCCCTGAAATAATGGCGCTGTTGCCCGCCACCGTTTGCTGCAGGGTGTAACAGGTATAGAGGCTATGGAAGCCACAACGTGTGACTAAAAACACCCGATAAGCTGTCACCCCAACATTGTCCGTTGACGCCGTCCAATCTAAACGAAAACTCGTGCCCTTCACATCATTGGCGACTAAGTTGGTGGGAACACTCGGAGCCGTAATGTCCGGCGGAATAGCTGCAACGTTAATGGTATATGACTGCGTTATGTTGCCGACTGAATTACTGGCTTTCACTGCCACGCTCTGCGCACCGTCTTGACCGACTGCAGGTGTCCAAGCGATTGCGCCAGATTTAGAATCAATGGACATGCCTGATGGTGCAGTCGTCAACGTAAACGCGGGCGGGGGCGAGCCGGTCGCCGTCACGGTATAGTTATAAGCTGTGCCTACCGATCCACTGGTAACTGGGGATGACGTGATTACCGGTGCCGCGTCGGCTACGCTCAATCGTTGGCTAGTCCACACGGTGGCCACTGGCACGTTATTGCTATTCATACCACCAATGATCATCAGCCGTTGTAGACCATCAATAACCGCCGCCGCGCCGTATAAGGGTTGCGGTAATGGCGCATCCGAAGTCCACGAATTGGTTACCGTGTCGTACACTTGCACGTTAGCAATCGCGCCGTTGACGCCCAATCCACCCATAACATATATTTTGCCGTTTAGACCGCGCGCCGCAGCGCTTTCGCGCGTAGCGATGGGCATGGGTGCCATTGTCGTCCAACTATTGGTGCTCACTGAATAACGATAGGTGTTATAAGAAAAAGAATTCGCCGTGTTCGCCGTGCCACCACCGAAGGTATAAATACTGTCATTGCCGTCAAAAACAGCCGGGAAACCAAACACGGTGTCTGGCATAGGCGCCATCGTCGTCCACGTACTTGTTGGCGGAACTAAGGTGCTATTGGCGAAGCGTTCGGTGCTGGCCAACACGTTGCCACTATCATTTAAGCCACCCAAGGCATAAATGTTACCGTTTTTGTCTGTGGCATAACCATGGTAGGAACGCGGCGTCGTCATTCGCGACAAATCGTAGTAGTCCAACGAAAAGGGAGCGAAACTTCCGGTAAGGTCCAGCGACACTTTGTCGCCTTCGTGCCCGCCGAATATTAGAATTTGCTCGCTGGAAAAGATCCCAGCCCCGGGCGCCACATGCGTCGTGTCTAGGCTGGTAGCACTATAGCCCCAGCTGGCGTTTGACAAAGTAGACGCTAAGCTAATGCTAAGCAACGGATACGCGCTTGTGGCGCCACCGGTAACGACAACCGTGCCATCTGAATTTATAACAGCAGCAGCATGATCACGTGCGACGGGAAGATTTGGCCCTTCCACCCAACTCAAAGGCGCGGCAGCCAATTGGCCAGCCGCCAGAAAAAGCCCCACTGATAAAGCGGCGCGACAGGTAAAGCGATGCCCCATGGCAAACTCCTAAGTTTAGTATTTAACGAAAAACCGCGTTAATGAAAAGAAGAATGTGCCTAAATCACGTCCGCAAATGTTGGCGTTGCATCGATCCACCGCCGACGCCTTTATTGGGAATTTATTCCCGATACATGGTAGACGCCGAGCAGAATTAGCGCAATGCCTATTTTGATTTGTTCAACATATTAGT
The DNA here is from genome assembly GCA_031416175.1 of Gammaproteobacteria bacterium. Lineage (GTDB taxonomy): Bacteria > Pseudomonadota > Gammaproteobacteria > S012-40 > S012-40 > JANOTC01. Next base: position 2,529 of record JANOTC010000540.1, on the reverse strand, counting down.
CACGGCTGTCGGCGGGGCAAGATTGGGTCGGCCCGATGCTGTGGTACTATCCCGCGCGGCGCTTTAGCCAAATAACCAAAATTATCTGATGGAAATTAACATGATTAAACAATTAGTACTTTCAGGAGTGGCCGCGACTGCACTTGTATGCGCGTTGCCCGTCGTAGCGCAAGACATTCGCCAAGGAACCATCCAGGTGGCCGTGGACAGCGACTTGTCGTTCTCTTCACGCACTATTAAACCCGTAGTGGGTGGTCTATCGGCGGACGAAACCACCAGCAACTTCGCCGTTGGCGGTCTATATTATTTGGTGCCTAACTTCGGCGTTGGCGCCCAAATTCAGCGTTATAACAACGAATTTACTGCCGGCACCTATAAAACAAAAGAGACTGCGCAAAGCTATGGAGTATTGGCAAAGCTAAACTATAGCTTGGGTAGAAACGTCTCCTTGCAGGGAGATATTGAATACTCTTTAGGTAAGGCTCACCGTGAGGAAACCGACGAGCCAACGTCAGATATTGATTTGACCGAATATGCTTTTGGCGGCGGACTCGCGTTCTTTTTTAACAACTATGTTTCGGCCGACGCCAAGTTTATGTACAAGAACCGCGACGTAAAAGATAACGTGGAATACAGCGGGTTCGAAACTTCGTTAGGCCTCTCTATCTATTTCGACCCCATCTAACCAACAAGCCGCCTGACGCCCCGCTATCAGGCGGCTTTCCCACACCCTACCCTGCCTTACTCCGACACTCCCCGCACACACCATAAATATACAAACAATGATCGGTCATCAAAAAACCGGCCTTCTCCGCAATTTGCCGTTGCCGTTCTTCAATAATCGAATCGACAAATTCCTGCACTTTGCCGCACTGCATGCACACAATGTGATCGTGGTGTTCGCCCTTATTAAGTTCAAATACGGCACGCCCGTCTTCAAAGCGATGACGACAGACAATACCTGCTGCCTCGAATTGCGTTAGCACGCGATACACCGTGGCCAAGCCAACGTCGTCACCGGACTCCAGCAAGGATTTGTAAATGTCCTCCGCACTGAGGTGGCGGACGTCAACGCCTTCCAACATTTCCAATATTTTCATACGTGGCAGCGTTGTTTTTAACCCGGCGCGCTTCAACTCTTTGTTTTCCACTGCTTTCCTCAACGCCTTACGTCGGCTGTGAATTTGCGGTAACATGGCACACAATTAGCTGCCACTGTTATGCCAATGAAACGAATTTTGTTACCCTTGCTTACCCTCGTCATCGTGTCGGGTTGTACCATTCACCGCCTTGATGTGCAACAAGGCAACGTCATCACTGACGATGCGGTTAAACAATTACAGCCCGGGATGACGCATCGTCAAGTGCGCTTTATTATGGGCACGCCCTTGGTCGAAGATCCGTTTCACCCTAACCGGTGGGACTATATTTACACTGCTCAGCCCGGTGATACCCGTTCAGTGCAAGAATACAGACGAGTCGCACTATTCTTTCAGGACGACAAAGTCATCAAAATCGAAGCACCCACCGGGTTTGGCGGAAAACACTAAGCGAATTTTTGCCTAAGCCTCTGGTGTCGGGATCAGGTCTCAAGATCGCCCCCGCCCTTCTTCATCGCTTTGCCTTCAGCAGCGCGACGCTTCCGCACCTCTTTCGGGTCGGCAAGAAGGGGCCGGTAAATCTCAACCCGATCACCGTCGCGTAGCACCGTCGCTGGCTTCGTGAGTCGGCCAAATATTCCTAATTTGTTCTGACTATTGAGCGTAATTTCAGGGAATTTTTCCTGGAACTGCGACAACATCACCGCTTGCTCGACCGTCGTGCCTAGCTCCACATCCAAACGCACCACACGCTGCTGATCCGCCAATGCGTACACCACTTCCACTTTAATTCGACTAGCTTCGCCCATACACTTCTTGCGCGCGCTTCACGAACGCCTGCACCAATGAATTACAGATCTGGCCAAATATTGGCCCTACTGTCATGCTTAAAATCTTGCTAGAAAACTCAAATTCGATATCCAGCGAAACTTTGCAGGCGTTCGCGCCCAACGCATCAAAACGCCAATAACCTTCCAAGTGACTAAAGGGACCTTCAACCAGCCGAATTTCAATCATCTTGCCATTTTGCAAACGGTTGACTGTCGTAAATGATTTGTTAATTCCTGCTTTGGAAATCTCAATACTCGCGCGGACACTGTCAACGTCCCGTTTATGCACAGCCGTCGATTTACACCACGGCAAAAATTTCGGGTAGGAGAGAATGTCATCGACCAGCGCGTACATCTTCTCTGCACTATGCGAAACCAATGCAGAACGAGCGATTGAAGTCATAATGTTGATTTCCTAGGCAACAAATTCGCGCCATCCGACTCAAGGCGCCGTTGCAATTCCACCATGCTACACGAGAAAACGTTCTTATCATCAGCCGCAAAATCGACACGACTCACTTCTGCCCACGCGTTGGGGCTAAATTCAGGAAAGAATGCATCACCTTCAAACTCGCCATGAACCCTGGTTAGGTAAAGCC
>JANOTC010000539.1:0-2959 GCA_031416175.1 Gammaproteobacteria bacterium | reverse complement strand
CCCAATTTTCGAGTTTGGATTGGATCAAAACCGATCCACAGATGGCGACCAATGCAATGAGCTATTGTGGCGATGTCGGCGTGCTTAAGAACGCGGGGCCGGGTACTTGTCCAACAGAAGTAAATAATGAGAATGCGTCGGCTGTGTTACCCATCGTGTCGACCACAACGATGGGTGTAATGACTTACGACATTTTTCGCCGATTAGGACTTTTCTTCGCCGCAATAGTCAGTAATCCGTTAGGTCTGTTCAAGGAAAATGTGCCAACTCAGCGCCACGTTGAATTGCAAGTTGCCAATAAGGCGTACTTGAACGCCTATAAAGGGCGACCATTGAACGGCATTTGGGCGACGGCACCCTTCCTTCACAATGGATCTGTGCCTAACCTCTATGAACTATTCTTGCCGAGCTGCACCGATGCGGAAATCGCTCAGGGCAAAGCCTGCCGCTCTAACAAGTTTTATGTCGGCAACCGCGAGCTGGATACGAAGAAAGTAGGCTTTATTCAGCCAGCTAATCCCGGTCAGTTTCGCGAGCCAGAACTCTACCTGTTTGATGCGTCGCTACCAAGTAATCGGAATAGTGGGCACGAATATTCGACAGGTAGGACACCCATGCCTAAATTAGTCGATGGCAAAGTCGTGCTGGACGAAAAAGGCGAAATAGTTAAGCATTTTTTCTCGCCCATCAATGACGAGAAGCGCATGGCGCTGGTTGAATATTTGAAGACGCTGTAAAGGCACTGAAGGGTCTGAATCCGAGCTCATGTCTTTTACGAACGCATTCAATGCATGTTTGCGTTCGCCGTGTATCGTTGTAAAATTGGCTAAGGCGCAAGCGGTTTCGTAGCCACGCGCCGAGTTCAATTCGTTCAGTCTGGAATTCGATCCCATGAGTCCGCCCAAAAAAATAAGCGATGCAGATCGCGAGCTATTCCGTGAAGCCGTTGTTGGCGTGAAACCGCTCCCACAAAAAGTGGAGCCGGTGGTCGTCAGAGTAAAAAATTCTGGGCGCAAGGTAACAGTAGTGGATCGCTCCATACGAACGCATTCTTTGGAAATAGACGATGTCGCGGCAATGGGCTGCGAGGATGTGTTGGCGTTCGCGCGCAATGGAATCGCGTCACGTACGATGCTTCAACTTCGCCGTGGCCGTTTAGTACCGAGCGCGACGTTGGATTTGCATGGGATGCGGGCGAATGCCGCGCAAATTGCGTTGGACGAGTTTTTACGTCACTGTGTAAATCACGATGCACGCTGTGTTCGCGTTGTTCACGGCAAGGGTGGGCGAGAACCTAATACGGCCTCGGTGTTAAAGAGTATCGTGAACCATTGGTTGCGTGAACAAGCGTCGGTGTTAGCATTTTGCTCTGCACCGCAAAATGATGGCGGAGCGGGGGCTGTATACGTGTTGCTTAAGCGCGCGCCAAATGCGTGAGTACTTCGCCAGTTCCGTAGCGCTTCATTTATGCGAGTCTGCCAACCTTTCCAGTGGTGCGAAAGGTGGCTGACACGTTGGCACCGCAGCGCGCGGCCATGTTATTGAGCGAGGGCGCTCTAAGATATCTAAAATTTTCGAACTTTAAATTTCTGCCCTTTAATCTTGCCGTCCGCCAGGCGTTTCAGCGCCTTGTCCGCGACGTTTTGGGCAATAGCCACGCAAGCGAAATTGTCGAAAATGTCGATTTTTCCAATATGTTCACTGGCAATGCCAGACTCACCCGTTAACGCGCCAAGAATATCGCCAGGTCGTAACTTGCTCTTCCTGCCGCCGTCGATACTGAGCGTGACCATTTTCGCGGGAGGTTTCGTGTCACGGTTTTCTAACAGCGTGGTCGCATTGCCAAAAACCAACGGTGTTTTTTGCTGCGCTTCAATCGCGATCATGCGATGCGCATCAGCCGGTGTAACTATATTTAATGCCAGGCCCGCTTTGCCTGCACGGCCCGTTCTACCTATCCGGTGTACGTGTGTGTCCGCTTCAAATGCGAGGTCAAAACTGATCACAGCCTGCAAGTCTTTGACATCCAGGCCCCGCGCCGCTACGTCAGTAGCGACTAAAATAGGATTGCTCTTGTTGGCGAATAGCACTAACGCACGATCACGATCACGCTGTTCCATATCACCATGTAGCGCCTGCGCGGCGTAACCTGCCGCCATCAACCCGTCAGTTATATCTTGGCATTGCGCGCGCGTATTGCAAAATACCACCGCCGACTCGGGGCGATAGTGTCCGAGCAACGCGGTTAGTACATTGGGCTTATTTGGCACGTTGGTTTCAAAAAATACTTGCTCAATCACGATGTCGTCTGCAACCGCGTCGACAGTGATTTCTATCGCATCTTGCTGAAAGCGTGAACTTAATTGTTTAATTGTGGCAGGGTAGGTTGCAGAAAATAACAGGGTCTGCCGACGACTGGGTGCGCGTTCAAGTATTGACGCAATATCTTCGTAAAAGCCCATGTCAAGCATGCGATCTGCTTCGTCTAACACGAGCGTATTTACATCGTCCAGCACAAGCGTGCCTTTTTCCAAATGTTTTTTAATGCGACCTGGTGTGCCAACCACAATATGAGCACCGTGTTCGAGCGAGCCAATTTGCGTCCCTAACGGTGATCCGCCGCATAGCGTCAATAACTTTACATTGGGTGTTAGCCGCGCCAGCCGACGAATTTCTTTACCGACTTGGTCGGCCAACTCACGTGTCGGACATAACACAAGTGACTGTACACGAAAAAGGCGTGCGTCAATTTTGGCCAGCAAACCGATGCCAAAAACAGCCGTTTTACCACTGCCTGTTTTTGCTTGTGCAATGACATCTTTGTCATTCAAAACGGCGGGCAAACAAGCGGCCTGAATGGGGGTCATGGTCTCGTAACCCATGGAGGCGAGATTGGTTAACATGCTCGCACTAAGCGGGAAGGAATTGAAATCGTTAGACATTGGCAACCAACTCGTAT
>JANOTC010000538.1:0-5659 GCA_031416175.1 Gammaproteobacteria bacterium | reverse complement strand
CGTTGGTTTCATTCCTGCGGCCATGCCCGTTCCAGACGAATTACAGGTGTTACCGTGAGCTGCTTGTCGCGCGATATTTGCGCTGTTCTTTTTTCCTCGCTGGCGTGGACGACCCTTGCCTCCGCTGACGATTCATTAAATGACGTTACTCCATCGCGTTATCAAGGCTATGGTTTTCTAACTCAAGGTGCTTTTTACGCACGCAATAACCATTATTTTGGACGAAACAACCGGCGAGTGACGTTTGATTTCCGTGAAATTGGCCTGGGCGGTAATTTCAGCGTATCGCCACGCCATCGCGTCGCCGGACTTTTACTGTCAAGAGACGCAGGTAAGACTGACAACAATCACATCCGCGTTGATCATTTACTCCTAGATTCGAAATGGGGCCGCCTAGGGGATTGGGAAATTAGCAGCCAACTCGGCCGCGCGAAGACGCCCCTTGGCTTATTTAACGAAACGCGTGATGTCGCTGCGACGCGCCCAAGTATTTTGTTACCACAGAGCATTTACCTTGATAACGCGCGCAAGCTCTTGATCAATAGTGACGGTTTATTTTTACGTGCGCACCAGTGGACTGCGGACGGTGACACGATGGCGTTATTGAGCTTGGCGTCACCCACGGGTGTCAATAATCCCGAAACCGAAGCGCGCCATCTTGGCATGGACCACCCCGGACATCTGGTGGCGAAACCCTCTATGACCGCGCGCATCGAACACCGACACGTTTCTGGAACACTGCTAATGGCGCAAGCGACCAAAAGCGCAACCACATACGAACCAACGGCAACCGACAACCTGCCTGACGGCCACATTCACACCGCCGCCATGTGGCTAGGCGCAGAACAAACTTTTGCACCCTGGGTGCTGCGCGCGGAGTTTTTCCGCGCCAATATTCAACGCAATCGATTTGCCCCCGTCATTCCCGATTTCACTAACCAGGTTGCCGGTTGGTACGGAGAAGCCGCCTACCATTGGAGCAAAACCAGTTCGTTTATTCGCTACGACTCGTCGTATGTTGATCTAAAGGACAAAGACGGTACCGCACTCGCCGCGTTAACAGGCCGACCCGCCCATGACTTTTTTTCGCGGGATTGGACCATAGGTTCGCGTTTATACATAGCAAGCAACGCCTCGCTTTCTGCCGAATATCACTATGTTGACGGCACAAGTTGGCTTCCGGTAGCAGACAATCCCGACTTCAAAAGCCACAACCGCTATTTGCACCTATTCGCCACCCAATTCACCATCAATTTCTAACACGTAGCGTTACGGCGCGCCGATTCGACCTTCGGTGCCATCCAGTATTTTTCGCACATTTGACCGATGGCGCCAAATCAACAACGTTGACAGCACAATATTCAAGCCCACGTATAATTCAGAACTGGTCGCCCACCACATGTAGATCGGCGTTAAAACGGCGGCGGTTAGCGCCGAAAGCGAAGATATGCGTGTCGCGAATGCCAAGGCCAACCACGTAACGGCTGCGCCCAACCCGACCGGCCATGCTAACGCCAACAATACGCCCAGCGCTGTCGCAACACCCTTGCCGCCCTTAAATCCGAAGAAAACGGGATATAAGTGGCCGATAAAAGCGAACAACGCTGTTAGTAGAATAACCGGATCGGAAAGTTCCAAATAACGAGCGATCAATACCGGCACAACGCCTTTAATGGAGTCGCCCAACAAGGTAAAAATGGCCGCCTTTTTCCCACCTAAACGCAGTACGTTAGTCGCACCCGGGTTTTTTGAACCTTCCGTGCGCGGATCAGGCAACGCCATCAATTTGGAAACAATAACGGCCGCAGAAATTGAACCGAACAAATACGCGACAACAACAATGAATACATCCATGAACATGAAAAACTTACCCGCTCGCTACGCGCATTAACAGTACAAGACTTTGTGGTCCGCGACATTTTCAACGGCGAGCCTTGTCGCCATGCGAAAACTCCGCGTATCCTGTGACAACGTTTGGCGCCTTCACTTAATCAGACTGATCATCGAAACTACATATGGATATTGTCTATCTTTCAGAGCTAAAAGTCGAAACCACGATTGGCGTGTCCGACTGGGAACGTAAAACGCGTCAATTCGTGTTGATTGATTTGGACATGGGCACCGATTCGCGTGCCGCCGGAAAAAGCGACAACATTGCCGATGCACTGGACTATCGCAATGTGACCAAGCGAATTCGCGAGGAAGTCGAATCCGGCCAATTTCATTTGATTGAAGCCCTGGCGGAACACCTCGCGCACATGTTGCTGACTGAGTTTTCACTACCCTGGTTAAGGCTGAAACTCACCAAGCCTGGCGCCATTCGAGGCACACGCTATGTAGGGATAATCATCGAACGTGGCAACAAAAGCGAAGTCTAGTCGTTATTTACGTCACACTGCGAAAATAAAGCCTTCTTCACCTGTATTTTGCTTTTGTCTTGGCAAAAAGTTAGGTTAATATAGAACTTGACATCATCTGGGAACTTTTCAGAGGATGTCTAATCGGCTGAACTCCTTGCTGACTCGAATATTCGAAGGGGCTGGCCGATAAACGTAGAGTGAAAGACTCACAAAAATCAAAACTCCCGCAGGGAGTTGAAGAGTTAAAGTTGTTTCGGAGGTTGGTGAATATGGCATCTCGTGAGATCGGCACTGTTAAGTGGTTCAATAACGCCAAGGGCTATGGATTTATCCAGCGCCAACAAGGTGAAGACGTGTTCGTACATTTTCGCTCGATTCAGGGGGAAGGCTTCCGCTCTCTCAATGAAGGCCAACGCGTGGAATTCGCGGTTGGTAATGGCCAAAAGGGCCTGCAAGCAGAAGACGTCACGCTGCTGAATTAATCAGCACTCGGCTATTTTCCCGCTTTTCCGGGGGGGAAGGACGTCGATGGTCAAGGGCACCCTGGCGGTGCCCTTGGTTTTTATGGAAGACAAACATGAACAGCGTCGCTCGACTACTCGCCACTCTCATGGCTTTTTTCTCGTTGCCACTCGGCGCAACTACTTTAGAATTCACTCAAGCAGAACTTCAAGATCGCGTCTCGCCGCAATTTCCGATGCAACGCAATTTGCTGGGAACAACGTTGAGCTTTTCCGACCCTGTCGTTGTGCTTTCGGAAACGGAAAACCGAATTGGCATTGAGTTAACCGTCCATGTCGCATTAGGTAACAACGTGCAAGGCAAAGGCCGTGGGTATGCCGACGGCACACTCATTTATAAGCCAGATACCGCCCAGTTGGTGCTCAAGGAACCGCGCCTACGCAAGCTGCATGTAGACGGAATAGCGGATAATTATCAGGATCGCGTGCGTGAAACTATTGACTGGGTGATGCGCAGCAGTCTAACTGAAATCGCCGTGTATCAACTGAATGATAAAGATTTGCGCGAGAAAATGGCAAAACGCGTGCTGAAGTCCATGGAAGTGAAACAAGGGAAATTGATCGTCGAGTTGGAGTTATTTTAATGTAGATTTTTTGTTCGAAGGGACAAGAAATCACATTCGCGCGGGTACCTGCTTTTTCGCCGCTTCAATTGCCTCGTCCATGTAGGCCGAAAAGAAATCACTGCCGTTGTAGCCCACCAAATTACGCGTAACGGCGCGACCATTTTGATCAGTAAATACCAACGTCGGCGTCACTTTCACGCCGTAAAAAAAGGCCAAATCGGAGGTGGAAATCGACGCGCCTTTAAAGTCACGCACCATCGCGTCGCCATCGAGCATCACCTTGTTAATAAGCACCCGCCCGCGATCTTCACCGGCCATGATCATGGGCTTTAGAATATTGGCTTCAAGCCGCTCACAATAATCGCAAGAACGCGCGGCAAAATACATCATCACCGGCACGCCCTCGCCCGCCGCCTGGGTCGCAATTTTTGAAAAATCAGTCGATTCAGGCAAAACAACCGATGCCTCGTCAACACGGTCAGCGAACGGGCTCGCGGAAAAAACCAAGGCAATCGCCCCGGCTAAGAGTTTTTTTTTCACCTGACTTGCCCCACACTAATACGGCGTTGAATTTTAGTTAGTTCGCAGTGTATTGGACAACACGCCGTCGCGGCAAGTTCGTCTCTGCACGCAATCCCTCACATCAACAGGCGAAATGGCCCATGGAACACTTCGATATTGTTGTTATCGGCTCAGGACCCGGCGGCTACAGGGCCGCTATTTTAGCGGCACTAGCCGGGAAAAAAGTGGGCATCGTGGAAAAAGCGGTGTGGGGGGGCTGCTGCCTCAACCGCGGCTGCGTACCCAAAAAAGCCTGGCATCACACGGCGCGTCTCATGGATGCCGTCGAACAGGGCGCCGCGCGTGGGTTGGTCGGCACCTTGCGCGCTGACCTGGCGGCGGCATGGCTACATCAACAGCGCATTGTTGATACGGTTCGAGAGAATTACATAAACTACCTGGAACGACTGGGCGTTATTCGCTTGGAGGGTACCGGCAGCCTGATCGATGCGCGCACGGTAGCTGTCCGCGATGCGGAGAATGGCACGCAAACCGTAACTAGCGATTATGTGATTCTGGCGACGGGGTCCACACCAAAAGCAAATTCTGCGTTGCCGGAAACAGCCGGGCGAATTATTTCCACCGACACGCTGTTTGAGCAGCCCCCGCCGACGGGCCGCCGTGTGGCAGTGGTCGGTGGCGGCGTCATCGGCGTCGAGTTTGCCTATATTCTGCAGCGCTTCGGCTTTGAAATAAGTTGGTTTACGGGTGGACCGCTTCTTTCGCGCGCGGGGTTTTCAGCGCAAGCGATGAATGTTTTGCGGCAGTCGCTACACAAGCACGGCATTATTTCGCGCATTGGACGTCCTAAATTGAAATCCCTAAGCGACGATGGCGTCCTCCTCGCCACGGAAAGCGAAGAAGTGTTAGTCGATTGGGTGTTGCTGGGAACCGGTCGCGCACCCTATACATCGTCGTTGGGTTTGGACACCACGCAGGTGCGCACGGACGCGAATGGATTTATTCAAGTCAATGGCCAATTACAGACAGAGGAACCTAACATTTATGCGATAGGTGACTGTTGCTCGCCGGAGATGACCGCGAATCAAGCCTTAGCCGACGCGACGACCGCTGTGTATAATATTGTAAATACAGCCGCCCGTCAGCGCGAGAGTTTATGGGTGCCGAAAGTCATTTACAGCGCAACGACACTGGCCCGGCTCGGGAGAAATGAAGAACAAGCGGAAGACGAGGGATTCGAACCCGCTGTCGGATTCGCCGCATTTTCTAGCTCGCCGCAAGCGCTAGGGCAAGATGATAGCCAAGGGTTTGTCCGCCTGATCGCTGATATGGATAGCGGACAATTGTTAGGTGGCGAGATTATTGGAGCAGACGCGGGTGAATTGATTCATTTGCTTGGGGCAAGTAGTGAGGAACCGATGGATGCGCGAGTGCTGGCGAAGCGCTGTTATAACCATCCGGCGCGAGCGGAAGAGGTGCTCAATGAGGTGGAGACGATGTTGAGTAAGTGGGGAATGTGGGCTTAAAGTCACACACATCTTCAAGGTTTTCCGTAAATTCTGCTCAGGAGAGCGGTCGGATTCTGTTTGGCAATCGCTTAAGCCATTGTCTTGTTTTCGGGGTCCACTATACTTCGCGATGGATCGGAAGTCTATTTGTACCTCTTGCTGGAATTCCAGTCGCAGCCTGA
>JANOTC010000537.1:0-4682 GCA_031416175.1 Gammaproteobacteria bacterium | reverse complement strand
CGGGTGCTACGTAAAAAATGGGTGTGATTGAAATAGAAACGCAGCAGATCCAGAAAGCCACGCCCACTTTCTTGTCGGTAGTAAAGGTGTTTCCTCACGCGCCCATTCAGGTTTTCAATTATTGAACGGGTGCGCTCCGTCGAATAGAGCGCAGCAATCACCGCATCTTCAATCGCATCGAAGTGATCGCCTAATTCGGCTTTTCGCCCAAGTGGCCGACAGGCAGCCGGCTAAAACCGTGTCTGAGTGGTGCCCAGATTTGAACCGTGCCCGCATTCCCGCAAGTAGTGGTAATGCGCAATATCCATCACCACAAAGCGATCCTTGCCTCGAACGGATATTATCGCTTCGGAATGGTGCTCCAACATAGCCTCAATGTCCGCTATGCCTTTAGTTTTTAGGTCATTAGCTGTCAAATGGGGCATGATTGAGCACCTCGCAGGGTTATTGTCCGCACGAATAGTAATATGCTTGATGGCGCGATTAATCAAGCTAGCGGTTTTAGTTGTGAAAACCGTGATGCACCATTTTGCTTGGGAGCTTCCGCCATGAAGACGACCTATTACCCGCAAGACGATATTCTGGAAATTTGTTTCAGCGACAAACCCATTGTCCGCGAGGCATCACAGGACTGGAATATTAACCTCAGTTATGCCGCCGATGGCTCGCTTGTCGATCTGGTTATTTTGGACGCCGTTAAATCCGGCTTTATGCCATTTCAAAGTGGTAAGAATCGGCAAGCGGCGTAGCCTTTGCCTCACGCCGTTTTTGGCGTGAGATCTCGTTCCCAGAGGGCTGGATTAGTCCACGACCCGAGTCAATGCAGAAAGACACCGTGGGCTCTGTCGCCGAGATAGAGGAATCGCAACCATCTTGAAAAATACCTGGTGCTAGCCTGCGGAGCCATTCACTTAACCCTGTTAACACAACAATGTTATAAAGTGGTGCTCAATTAACGCGCTCAGTCGTCATTGTTGTCTAAGCGATAGCAACCTATTATTCCGGAAGACTTATGGCCAATCTGCGACAGTTTCGTTCAGCGATTTCGGGCGTCCCCATCATTGTCGGCGTTATGATTTTGCTTTCGTCATTTGGCGATATACGTCAGAGTTATCGAGCATCGGATTGGGCGGTCACCGACGGTAGGTTTCTAAGTGAACAACTAGAAAACGGACTGTCTCAGTCCCGCCGTAAATCACGCAACGGTACAATTTTGTCCTATCTCTATGAAGTAAATGGTGTGACGTACGTCAATTCGAAGGTCGGGTTTGGCATTAGCAAAGTCAATGAGAAAATTTGGTCTGGTACTTTGGTCAACGTATATTTCGACGAAAATAATCCAAGTGACGCCGTTCTAGTGGTGGGGATTGGTCTGGAGCATATTGTCTCATTGGGGTCGGGTGCAGGTTTCATCTTTATTGGTATAGTGTTATGGAAGCGGGTCATGCTGTGATGCAAATCACTCATCTACGTACCTACCGTCCAATGGCTCGAAGCCGTTCATATTAATTGACAATGAATATGCGTTCTATAATTACGGACTCTTTCCATTTTTATAAAGAAAATCTACTTTATTTGGTCTATGTCTGCGCGCCTCTCATCTCACTCACCTATTTTCTCCAAGATTTATTACCTAACACGTATCCAATAAAGCTTTTCTCACCCATCTTAGCGACAGCAGCTTATTCGCTCTATACTGCTGCCGCATTTTTGACTATATCGAGGCGATCTAACGGGGAAGCCGTCCGCTTTATGCCCATTGTCGCAGAATCGTTAAGCACTTGGGGTCCGTTCTTCCTGTTAACATTGGCTTTTAACATAACAGTTAGCTTAGGTCTGATTCCCTTGATCATTCCTGGTGTTTGGATTGGTGCACGCTTGTCCCTATTTGGACCCTTTTTGGTGGTTCACAAGGTAAGTCCTCTAGCAGCCATACGCTTGAGTTATCGCGCGACGGCGCCTTTCTTTCGCACCATACTAACAACGCTTATCTCTGTCGCCGTTCCACTCTGGCTATTTAGTCTTGCACTAAACAAACTCGTGTCTATGATTAGTGGAAGTCCAGCCCTATTTTTTGCCTCTGACTTGTTCGAAAAATTATTAGGATTGTTCCTTGATGTTGTCATCTACAGGATGTTTTTGCTTTCAATGCCAAAAAATGACCACGAATAACGTGAGCAATGCGAGATCTTCCATTCGATGAATGCGCGTGGATTTCAATAGTATTTGCCGGTACTTGCACAGGGCAGTCGGCATAGCTTGGTGCTAAAACGCAGAGATGACGCAAGGCGACAAGAGTCTTATCCTGCGTATAGGCGCCGCGAAACAATCTCAGCTACCTCCTCATCCGTCAATACAATGGGATTAAAGCGTTCGAAAATTCACCGCTGCGGTGGCGTCGATCTTGCCGTCACCTCCAAACGCCGCACCTGCGCCCTGATACCATCAAACACAGCCCCACTCAAATGCGCTGGAAACCCATCCGGCAACTGTGCCGCGACGGCCTTAATCACAGCCGGCGTAGTATTTATTAAATGTTGGATAACTGATTCGAAATCAGAACCCATGGAATTGTTCTTCGCAGTGAGATTCCAATGCCGCCGCTGAATGTCGGCCATGCGGTAGTGCGCATTGTTTCCGCGCAACGCCATTGCTAACTTAATCTTTTGCCATTGAATCTGGCGGGCACCTTTTCCAATAACTGGCCATGCGGACATAATGTCGTAAAATGGGGTGAGCCTGAAGCAGCCGCGCGGCTCTAGAAATAGGCTGAAATTCTTCGCATGGCCGTCGGGAGCAGCTAACATCCAAAACAACAATTGCACAGTAAGGAATTGACGTCGATCTTCTTCAGCATTCTCGCTGCCTCGTAGTGTGTCGAGGATTGTACTGATGCCCGGCCCACCGTTCTCCTCATATTTTTGCTCGGAAGACACGCCATGGACCTGACAGAAATCCTCTTGCGGCAGACGCGCCCACCATCTGTTGTCGAGCAAGCGTCGATCAAAGCGCGTTACGATCAAGACTTTGTGACGGCCAAACGTCGCTATTTCGCTCTGCGCGACCGGTAGTCCGAAAGCCTTCACAATCTGTGCGCATAACCACTCGTTTTCCACTGACGTGGAAAAGTCCGTACGCTGACCACCGACTTCACCCAAGGGAAGTTTCAGTATGTGCGTGGTGGGTGTCGCGCCGTGCGGCCGACACCATTGCCCTTGATGCCAAAGCAGCGCCGTTTTTTCCTGCGCGCCGGCGATTGAAATGCGTAGCGCATCTTCGTCCGACGCCCCGATGATTTTGGCGGCTATGGTATCGTCCAATAGTCGCTCGATATCGGATTCCGACAACGGTGTCGCGTCGATGCGCCGCACATCGGGCGCGGCTGCGTCGACCGGAAGCAGTTGGGCGGCACCGACGCAATCGCGGCCAATTTTTTCAAGTAGGGAAAAGGCGGCAACCGAGTCTGCTGAAAATCTTGCAGCCACGCGCTTGCGAATGACTTGGCTGTCCGGCAGTAGATTGTCGAAATAGGCTTCGACCCGCGCACCCGTAAACGGTTTGGTTGCCCGCACCAGCGGCATCGAAAGTGACAACGGCCGCCCCCGGGGGTTATCCAGCCAGGACTGTTCGTAAGCAAAGGCGTGACCGCCCGTGGTAGAGAAACGCCACTGCCCGACGTACTCGCCATTCATCCATACCGCGAGCGCTTTCGTTTTCGAAGGACGGCCGGCCACTACCAATTCTCCGGCGGCGTGGACACAGCTACCTCTTTTGAATTTTCGCGGGACCCCACGGTAATTTCCGCGTCTAAGGCCATGAGAACGGTTAAAAGTTGGTCAAACGTAACGCGCTCCGGATGGTTCTCAATAGCCGAAATGCGTTCCTGCGATAGACCAATTTTTTTACCCAGTTGAAGCTGGGACCACTGCTTAGCGTTTCGAAGCTGCTTGAGCATCGGCCCAAGCTGGCCAGTAGTACGGATTAAGTAGGACATTTTTTCCGAATCTGCGACTGTAGTCTCAATTGCGAATAAAATTACAATATTCCGCCAAACAAATATTGTCAATCTATTCTTTTTTGCGAATATTTGTCGATTTTTAGGTCAATTCCCATAGGGAATTCCGTGCAGAATCGGGAAAAACGCGCCCAGGGGTGACGCTAGTCCGTGCCCCGAGCCAAATCCTACCAGCGCCAATGTTTTCCCGGATAGCAATGCGCCATAGGCGGCGATTAGCGTAGGCGGGCATGCTGCGAGTAAAGCTGGGCCAACAACAGCCGCTCCATTGACTAACCGTTACTGTAGTTACTACCTTTTGAAATCATTTTTCTACAACAACGGGCAACGCGGTATGGCGCTCAAAAGAGTTGCACCCGACCACTAACAATGCGCACTGACCAAATTCGTGCGCCAGTTCTGGAACTTTGGCAACGCTACCTTCGCCGAACACAATGCGTGGTAAAGTAGAAATAGTGAATAAGGGTATTACCACGGCTCGCTCCACGGACAATAATAAAAACGTTCAGCCATTTTCGCTGCAATTTGGGTATTATTGCACTTACTTTCGGGATGAGGCATTCGTCGCATGAGTACGCAACAAGACATCCTTTGGAAACTCGGTTGCATACCTCACGCTCCCCCACCCCACGTACGCCGATTAATCGCATAATCCGTCACGTCGCCC
>JANOTC010000536.1:0-3050 GCA_031416175.1 Gammaproteobacteria bacterium | reverse complement strand
GGCAAGATCAGCCTGTTCGGCCTGGATGCTTTGGTCAACATGGCCGCAGCGGCCGGTCTGCACGTCGAGATGCGCGTGCTGGAAGCCGCTCAAGACGGCAGTGGGGGGTTGGCAACTTCCGCGCTGGGTCAGGCTCGACCTCATGCATAACTACCGACTAGGGGTAAGGTCAGCGATCGCACCATCTAGTTGAACGTCGCCTTTTTCTTACTGGCGCTTTACCTTCTAGCTATTTCCGACAACTCTGCTAGGCAAATATTTTTTCACTAAATCATCAAGCTGAAATTCATTTAACGCCAACTCATAACTGGAGAACGTATACTCAAAATCGCTCATCGGGTCCAAAACGCCCAACGCGTCTGGCCTAAAATATTTTTCTATTTTCTCGCCGCTAACCAGACGAATAGTTACTTTGTTGAAAGAGAAATCGGACCCATAACTGAACCCAGTGTTCGGTGTTCGGCGACACTTAGCCCGCTTCAAACCAGTTTTCCACTTTTAGCTCACGAAAATATCGAAAGTCGCTGGTGTTACGCGTAACCAGCACCAGGTCGTTGACGATGGCGATGGCGGCGATCAAGCCATCGGAGTAGGAAGGGGTGAGCCCGGCCCGTCGCAAGCGAGCGCGTTCCCGGCCGTGCCACTGGGCAGCGTGGAAGTCAAAAGGCAATATGGGCAACTCCGACAGAACAGAGCCTAGCCAGCTTTCGAGCATGGTCTGTTTTTTCGAAGGGGACAATGTATTGATGCCGAAAACGAGTTCATCTACCACTACCGACGCCGTGGCGATGGATGTCTGGGCAGCGATGATTTTTTGGCAGACGTGTGAATCAGGCTCCGCCTTGGTCGGTTCGGACAGGATGTTGGTGTCGAGTAGATACCTCAATCCCCCCATTTAAAGTCCCGCCCTGGGCTTTTGTCGCGCAGTCCTTCGAATTCTTCGCCGGTCGGGAATTCGCCGCCCTCGGCGCTCACTTTGGCACGCCATTCCTGCATGGCCGTCCAAAAGCCCTTTTTCACGCCAGTTAGGCGCTCATAGTCCGCCTCTGAAACTAGCACGGCGACAGGCTTTCCCCGGCGCGTAAGCGTGATCGGGTCGCCCGTTTCGACTTCATGGACGAGACTCGTCAAATGATCTCTCGCCTCAGCAATTGAATAGACTTTCCCCATACGTCGCCCCTTGATGGCTATTTATATGGCTATAATGCGCCTTCGAAAAACAGAGAGCAATACCCAATTCCGGGAAAGACAGCGGCGACTACGGACTGTTTATTGTCTTGCCGCAAGCATTAGGTCAAGATGCTAGTCAAGGGTTCGTCCGCCTGATCGCTGATATGGATAGCGGACAATTGTTAGGTGGCGAGATTATTGGAGCAGACGCGGGAGAATTGATTCATCTGCTTGGCGCGAGTAGCGAGGAACCGATGGATGCGCGAGTGCTGGCAAAGCGTTGTTATAACCATCCGGCGCGGGCGGAAGAAGTACTTAATGCGGTGGAGACGATGGTGAATAAGTGTGCGGGGCTGGGGCTCCTGGGCTCCTCTAAAACCTTGTAAATAGACAATAATGTAGTTACCATACTTTACATGTTT
This sequence comes from Gammaproteobacteria bacterium, assembly GCA_031416175.1. Taxonomy (GTDB): domain Bacteria; phylum Pseudomonadota; class Gammaproteobacteria; order S012-40; family S012-40; genus JANOTC01. The sequence goes on along the minus strand of JANOTC010000536.1, from coordinate 1,458 downwards.
GTGGTTTATCAAAAGGCCCGTTGGTGGGCCGCCAAGAGCCCTCCGGCGAGGTCAAAATCCGTCACTACAAGTCCCACCGACTGTGTCAAGGAGTTGATAACCTGTCTGACGAAGACCAAGAAGCCCTGACCCTGGTGATGAATGTGATGATTGCGAGGCCGCGTGTCATTCCCGCGCTCGTACCGGTGGATGCCTCCCATGAATAAGCCCGTATTAGACATCATCTGGGACCAGACCAAGTCGCAGACCAACATCGCCAAGCACGGCGTGACCTTTTCGCATGCGGCCACCGCGATGCTCGACCCCTTGGCACTCACCGTGTTCGATGCCGCGCACAGCGAGACAGAGGAACGCTGGTTCACGCTGGGCCAGTCCAGCGATGGCCGATTACTGGCAGTGTCACATACTTACCGTACCATCGACGCCCACAACTCACAGCTACGCCTCATCTCTGCACGTGATGCCACGCGCCGAGAACGGCAACAGTACGAAAGCGAACCGCGATAAGGTGAAATCAATGAATCCAACCGAAACAACACACGACCACGACGACATGCCCGCCGAGATAGATTTCAGCCAAGGCACGCGCGGCAAGTTTTTCCGACCCGGTATGCAGCTCAATCTGCCGGTGTACCTTGATGCGCAAGTACAAGCCACGCTAGCGGCGATCGCCAACGCCAAGGGTGTGGATATCTCCGTGCTGGCCAACGATTTGTTGAGGAAAGACATCGAGCTGATCCAGCTCGCGCGCTAAGCGCGGCTATGGGAAAAGGATATTGCGTCGATTGAAGGAATGAAATGATAAAGCCCCGCGAAGCGGGGCTTTGATCGAAGTGCTTGCAGATTAATGGGCTAACAGAGATCAGACCTACCTGATGACAGTAAATTTTATCTGAGCACCATCCGGTAGGTCTTTAATTTGATTGGCTATGCTTGCCCTGAACTTCATAGTGGACTTGCCGTCCTTGACACAGAACTGCCCCCCCCAAAGACATCTTCAGCAAAAAACAGGCAGCCATCGGCCACGCCCTTATATTCAGCCCGCCACAACGCACTTTCGTTCCATTTGTCCAGCCCAATTTCTTGCTGGCTCGAATGGGAAGGAAAAACATGCAGCGCGCTTTCCAACGCATAAAATCCGTTTCGTTCGCGCAGCATGCTTAACAAGCTATCCGCCAACAATCCTGCCAAACTACGCAGCTGGTCAGTTAGCGCGGGCTCATGATCACTTAAGGATGAACTCGCACTCGACAGCAATTTCTCCAAGCTACTAGACATAGTTAATCCACCACATCTATTCGAACCCTGGCGCCGTCAGGTAAGCCTCGGCCGCAACACCATACGGCGCGGGCGGAAGAAGTGCTCAATGCGGTGGAGACGATGGTGAGTAAGTGGGGGATGGGGGCTTAAAGTCACACACAGCTTCACGGTCTACCGAAAATTCTGCTCAGCAGAGCG
>JANOTC010000535.1:0-7790 GCA_031416175.1 Gammaproteobacteria bacterium | reverse complement strand
GACTCCTTAATTGGTGCCGACACGGTCAACACCATTCCACCCGCCACCGTCAAAGCCTTTCGCGACCATGGCACGGCAGCAAGCACACTAACGCTTGACATGAACAAAGCAGAAGCACAAGTAGCTGAAATCGGTAAATGGGTCAATATCCCGGCAGCGATGGAGCAACTAGAAAAAGAAGGTGTGGCTTCGTTTGCGAAGTCGTTTGAAACCTTGTTAGGCGCGATTAGTGCAAAAATTGGCGCGTTAGCGCCAAGCGCTAAGTCCAGCGCAGCCTGATCGAAATGCCCGTACCGGATAAAAACGGTACGGGCAACGTCGCGCCGGTGCAAACTCGTGTCGCTAGGATTTTCGCCGATCCCGAAGCCTTAAGCGTGGCGGCCGCACAACGCTTCGTCGATGCGGCCACCGCGGCCATCTCGGCACGCGGACGATTCTGCGCGTCACTCTCGGGCGGTAGCACACCCAAACGCCTTTATCAAAAACTCGTTGAACCCAGTTTTATCGACCGCGTCGATTGGTCGAAAGTCGATTTATTCTTTGGCGATGAACGGTGCGTTCCGCGCGATCACCCCGACAGTAACTATCGAATGGTGCATGAATCTTTGTTTAATCATGCCGCCACGCGCCAAGCGCGCGTGTTTGCGGTGCCGGTTGAATTGGCACCCGAAAAAGCCGCCGACGCCTACGCAGACATGGTCAAGCATACCGTGCCACAGGCCATCGGTTTGCCGCGCTTTGACTTTATGCTACTCGGCGTGGGTGCCGATGGGCATACCGCCTCACTCTTTCCAGGCAGTGCTGCGCTGAACTTACGCGACCGCCTCACCGCTGCTGTCTATTCGACTGAAAAAAGTATTGGCGAATAACACTCACGCTTCCTACAATAAACAATTCTGCACAGACGTTGGTTTTGCTAGAAGGAATCGCGAAGGCCAAAATAGTTGCCCACTTGTGCAGCGGTGAAGCGCCATTGGGTTGGCCGATTGAACACATAACGCTGCGCAACACAGTCGAATGGTATGTAGATGCCGCCGCCGCGAGCGAAATTAAGGCAAGGAAGCCAGTATGACATTATTAGCAGCCGATATCGGCGGCACCAAGACCCGCCTGACGCTCGCCGAAAAAACGGCGAACGGGATTTCTTTTGGGCGCACGCAAGTCTATGACAGCGGCGCGCACCCTAACTTTCATTCCATTGCGCGGCTCTTTTTAGGCGAAGAAAGGCCCAACGCGGCGTGTTTTGCGGTCGCCGGGCCCATCACATTGGAAGCCGAAGGGGAGGCGTGCGGAGTCACTAATCTTCCCTGGCATTTGGATAGCCGCGTATTGTCCAAAGAACTTGGAATCAAACGTGTAAAACTCATTAATGATTTTCAGGCCGTAGGTTACGGCATTGAGCATTTAGCTGACAGCGACATGCTGACGCTACAAGCTGGCCAAGCTTTACAGCACGGTGTACGCGCGGTGATCGGTGCAGGAACCGGCCTCGGCCAATGTGTCCTCGTATGGACAGGCAACGTTTACGACGTTATTAGCACCGAAGGCGGCCATGCCGATTTCGCGCCGACGTCCGATTTAGAATTTGAGTTAATGAAATGGCTACAGCGCCAGCATGGCCATGTTTCGATTGAACGCGTCGCCTCTGGAACCGGCATTGCCAGTATTTACAAATTTTTGTGCGAACGCTGGCCCCAATTACTCAGCACCGGGTTGAAAAACGCCATTTCAGACAGTGGCGACGTCGCAGCGACCTTAGCCACTTGGCCAGAAGCTGATCCTTTGGCGCGACAAACCTTAGCGTTGTTTGCTAAAGTATACGGAGCACAGGCTGGAAATTTAGCGTTGACTGTTCTGCCACGCGGAGGTGTGTATATCGCGGGTGGAATCGCAGCAAAAAATATCGGGCTAATGCAAGGAGGTGCATTCATGGACGCATTTCGAAATAAGGGCAGGATGAGCCAGCTAATGGACACGTTTCCTGTCCGAATTATTACTCACCCACACGTCGGCCTGCACGGGGCGATGTATCTAGCGGCACGACTCTGACCATGAAAAACAAGGCGCATAGAATAAATGTGGCGGTTAAAACCGCGTATATTCCGGAGCAGTCTGCACCTGAATTAAATCGTTACGTATTTTCGTATACTGTCGCCATCCGAAATGACGGAACCATGCCCGCGAAATTATTGACGCGGCATTGGGTGATTACCGATGGCCATGGCCAAGTACAAGAAGTGCGTGGTCAAGGCGTGGTCGGTGAACAACCCTATTTGCGTCCAGGCGAGCGCTTCCAATACACGAGCGGAACCGTGTTAGAAACACCCGTTGGTAGCATGGAAGGCAGTTATCAAATGGTCGCTGACGACGAAACGCGTTTCGACGCGGCTGTCCTCCCATTTACCCTCGCCGTACCCAGCGCGCTCCATTAAGTCCAAATAGGCAGATTACGGTTACGGCAACATGCTTCTCTGCTAGTTAAGTAATTAATTGTGCTGCCGTTACAAGGATACCGAAATCCGTGAGGGATCCACTGTGGGGAATGTTGTTAGGAATACCACGCTTAGCTTAGCCGTTGCGTTTGCTTGCGGCGCAAGCAATTTGGCATACGCGCTGAGCCTGGGCGAGATTCGGGTACTTTCTCATCTCGCTGAACCGTTTCGGGCAGAAATCAATCTCCCGGCGGCCAGTGCCACTGAACTCGAAGACATCCGCATCCAATTGGCGCCAGACGCCGTCTTTGAAAAGGTCGGCTTAGATCGCGCTGCATTAGTGGGCCAACTTGCGTTCAGTGTAAAAAATAGACCCGATGGTAGCGCATTTATTTGGGTTGAGTCTGCCGATGCAATCAGAGAACTGGGTCTCAGCTTTTTCGTGGAAGCGCGCTGGCAAAGCGGCAATCTAATCAAAGGCTATGACATATTGCTCAATCCGGCACCCTCACGCGTTGTACCGCGTGTGAGCGCGTCGCCGCTGTCCAACGTGGTGAAAGCCACGCCAGTTTCTGGGACCACAGATACCGTCGCGGGCGCCATCAACCCGTCGACAGTACAAATTACCCGCGTTTCAGAGAAAGAACAAACACTCGGACCGAAGCCTTCACGCGACCTCAATCGCATTGCCACGACGGGCGAAAAGGGCGTGAAATTTGGTCCGACATTACCTGGCGACACGCTCGGCAATATCGTGAGACAGATTGACCCAGACGGACACTTTCCGCGAGGCCAGCTTTTAAGTGCCCTCGTACAGGAGAATCCTGGCGCATTTTCCGCTGGCAGTGCAGACCGCTTGAAAGCCGGTTATACATTAACAATTTCTGACATGACCAACGTCCCCACGCTGGCGAAGCAATTTACGCAAGGTGCCGAGCTCGTACAGCAAGACAGATCGGCGCGCGCAGACAACAACGCACCACCGCCAGGTGAAGCGAAGCAAGCCTCCATGGCACCCGTTGCGGAAAACGTTAAAACGGCTTCAGCAACAGTGCAAACGAAACCGCTCGCCATTGAAACACCCACAGCAGGCAGCAGTGTAGAAAGCCGGACAGCGTTAGAAGAAAATATGGCTGCAACACGAAGTGAAATTGCGGCAACTAAACAGGCGGCGCAAACGCTCCAAGCCGAAAATGATGCGATGCGCGAACGTATCGCTCAGCTTGAAAGAACCGTCGCGGAAACGGCCGGGTCCGCCCTCAAGGTTGCTGACACTGGCGATAGTTCCGCAGCAACAGCACCGCCAACGCGTCCTGCACCCGTGAGCCTAATCGCCAATGTTCCCGTGTCTAACTCGCCCGGCGTCATTGAAGATTTTGGCCTATTGTTTGGCGGTGTCGCCGCACTGACATTGCTGCTATTGGGATTCATTGGGATGCGCCCAGAAGCACGCGAGAAAATCGCCGAATTTTGGCGCACGAAAGTGCGCCGTGAACCCGCGCTTGGGGCTGTTTCGGAAGCCGATTAGGTCGGAATTATTCGATGCACGACGACACCTTAACCGGATTATTCGAACGCATTGAGCAGCTCAATTCGATTGGAATTTCTCTCTCGGCGGAAAAAGACAATCGGCGGCTCATGGAACGCATTTTGGCTGGCTCCATGAGCATCACCCATGCCGATGGCGGCACTTTGTATTTGCTTGATGAGCAACTTCGCCTACGCTTTGAAATCATGCGCAATCGCTCACTGGGCATCGAACTTGGCGGCACCACAGGCCAGGCCGTTACGCTAGCACCTATTCCGCTGTACGACACCGACAATAAACCGAATGTAAAAACCATCGCTGCGTATTGCGCTATTACCGGCGAAGCCGTGAACATTGCTGATGCATACAGCGCCGACGGATTTGATTTTTCTGGCACGCAGCGCTATGACCACGCAACGGGATACCGTTCGCAGTCGTTTCTAACTATCCCGTTGCGAGATAACAATAGCGAGATCATTGGCGTGTTGCAGTTAATTAACGCCAAGGATCGGAACACTAACGAAACCGTCGCTTTTTCCAACTCGGACCAACGCCTTGCTCAGTCTGTGGCATCGCAAGCGGCTGTTGTTTTAACGAACAACCGACTGATCCTAGAGTTGAAAGGACTGCTGGAAACCTTTATCGAGGTTTTGGCGTCAACCATCGATGAAAAATCGCCTTATACCGGCGGACATTGTCGACGTGTCCCTGAAATCGCCATGATGTTGGCCCATGCCATTAATCGCACGGACGTAGGACCCTTGGCGACCCATTCGCTGAGCGAAGCCGACCTCTACGAGCTACGCATTGCCGCCTTGTTACATGATTGCGGAAAAATTACGACGCCCGTGCATGTGGTTGATAAAGCCACGAAGTTAGAAGCCATTTTCGACCGTGTTCACTTGGTAAGCGCGCGCCTGGAAATTATGCGAAAACACGCGCACATACAATTCCTGGAGGCGCAGCTTGCCGTCGAGCGTGGCACAAAGCACATCGACATCGCCCGCACGGAGCAACAATACCGCGCCTACGTAAAGAACATCTACGAAAATGAAGTGTTCTTACGCCAATGCAACACCGGCGGCGAGTTCATGCGGCCAGAAGACCGTGGCCGTGTTCAGCAAATTGGATTGTTCGACGTTAGCTATGAGAACGGCGAAACGCATCCTTTATTGAACGAGAACGAAATTTATAACTTGAGCATTGCCAAGGGCACGTTAACCAAAGAAGAACGCACCATCATCAATAACCATATGGTCACGACACTCAAAATGCTTGAGGCGCTGCCATTTCCTAAAAACTTGAAGAACGTGCCTGACATCGCTGGCTCCCACCACGAGCGCATTGACGGCAAAGGTTACCCGCGCGGGCTAACGGGCGAGCAAATGTCCGTGCAAGCGCGGCTAATGTGCATCGCCGACGTGTATGAAGCATTAACGGCCGCAGACCGACCGTACAAGAAAGCCATGCCAATTTCGCAGGCGCTTAGAATAATGGACAAAATGAGCAACGAGGGGCACCTCGACCCGCATTTATTCGATATTTTTGTTCGCGAAAACGTGTATTTGGAATATGGCCGTCATTTTCTTGATCCAGAGCAATTAGACGCCATCGACTTCGCCACCTTGCCCAGTTACACGGCACGTAAAAAAGAATTTTCAGTTAACGTCGCTTAAGTTTTCGCGTCCGAATACCGAAGTATTCATTACCGAAAATTGCGCACTCTTGGAGTCGTAGAACACCATGTCCGTCGCCGAATCTATGCCTAGTTTACGTGGAGAAATCGATGCGTTCGATTTGGAACTCGTCACTGAATTCCGCGACGAATTTTCGCACGCGTATGAATCTATCACAGCGGCCCTATTTGAGTTAGAACAAAGACCCGATAGCCGCGAGCATATCAATCAATTATTCCGCACAGCGCATTCGATCAAAAGCAACCTGCGCATGCTCAGTCTCAATGACTTGTCGGAATTTGTCCACGCGATTGAGAACGTGATGGACTTGCTTCGCAACGGCAGCCTAACGTTCACGCATCATATTGGCGACATGTTTTTGCTCAGTCTCAATCGAGTTCGACAGGAGTTCGAGACGATTGCGGCGGGTGGACCTGGCAAACCGAGTGAGATTGCCAACCTGCGGGACTGTATAAACACGATCAATGGCGAGTCAGAAATCTTGGAGAAAATTGCGCACGTGATGGCGCTCCTTGATCCTGGATTCGTGCAGGCTAGCGTGGCGGGACCCAGCCCTAAAGAAGACGATTTGGTCTTTTTTGCTTCATTAGTTCATTTCGTAGAAGGCCGCGCCCTCTCACCACAAGGCCGAACTGAACGAATTTTAGCCATGGCCACCGACATGAACGCGACAGCCAACCGTCCTATTGATCCACAACAACTCGCCGCTGCGGTGTATTTGCACGACGTTGGCATGGCGTTTTTGCCTGCTGAACTTCTGAAAAAACAGGGCGGGCTCTCGGATCAAGACCGCGCCACCTTAAACGGGCATGCCGCCCTTGGCGCACAATTGCTGGGTCAGCTCGGTGTGTGGGCCTGCGCGAGCGAGATCGTCGCGCAGCATCATGAACGTTATGATGGCACGGGGTATCCGAACAGACTTTCAAATGATCAGGTCTGTCCAGGCGCGAAAATATTAGCGATTGCAGACACCTTCGAAGCCATGACGCATGCGAGAGCCGACGGCAGAGAGAAGCGCCCGATGTTACGGGTGATCGCTGAAGTTAACGCGCACTCGGGTGGCCAATTTGACCCCGCCTGGGTCGACATTTTCAATCGCGTAGTGCGCTCACGATACGTAAAAATGAGCTAATACACGTTACTATTTAAAAACGCTCAACCGTTTCTTAACAATATCGCAGCGGCAGTCGCTGCATCGGTTTATCAGCAGACCACAAAACGCTCAGCGCTTTTGCCAACGCCGCCGCTTCCCCGCTCGTCCAAAATTGCTCCCCCCCTACTCGCGCCTCGCATAATCCATCCATAGCCGTTAACTTGCGCACAAGTTGACGCGCGACAGCCTGGCCCGTGTCCACCAAGGTAACATCCGCTCCCGCCTCGGCTTGAATCAAATCACGTAAAAACGGGTAGTGTGTGCAGCCTAGTACTAAGGTATCGGCACCTCGGTCGATGAGCGGGGTGACAAAGCGATGCACTAACATACGCGTGTGTGCACCCGTAAGATCGCCCAATTCCACTTGCTCGACAAGGCCCGGACATGGCTGCACAATAATTTTCGCATCGCCTTGATAGCGTTCTAATAGCGCCGCAAATTTCGCACTGGCCAGCGTGCCGACCGTGGCCAGCACGCCCACCACGCCATTGCGACTGGCGCTCACGGCAGGTTTCACGGCAGGCTCCATGCCGACAATCGGCACGGCGAAATCCGCACGCAAACTGGCGACGGCCGCGGCTGTCGCGGTGTTACACGCTACCACGATGGCCTTCACCCCTTCACCTATCAGGAATTCGCTGAGAACGCGTGCGCGCGCTTCGATATAAGAAGGTGATTTATTGCCATAAGGTACATGTGCCGAATCGGCGATATAGACTAGGTCTTCGGCAGGCAGAAGCGCGCGGATCTCGCGCAAAACGGAGAGTCCGCCAACGCCGGAGTCAAATATGCCAATGGGTTGATTGTTCATGGGGAGGCATTATAGACGGGACGCGAGGGGTTCTGCACGGTGCGAGACGGAGTAAGAACGGCGGACCGGGGTCCGCCGTGACACTCTATTCAACGAATAAATTCGCCGCAGACTCAACACCAGACGCTTAGAAATTTACGGTCGCTGTACTTGGATAGGCATTACCAGC